>JBFJWO010000518.1:0-3366 GCA_041623575.1 Gammaproteobacteria bacterium | reverse complement strand
GACTACGCCGACCTGGTGCGCGAAAGCGCGCGGGCGGCCAACGCGCTGGTGGAACTCGGCGTGCAGCCGGGTGACCGCGTGGCCGCGCAGGTCGACAAGAGCGTGGCCGTGGTCGCGTTGTACCTGGCCAGCGTGCGCGCCGGCGCCGTGTTCCTGCCGCTGAACGCCGCGTACACGCCGGCCGAGGTGGAGTATTTCGTCGCCGACGCCGAACCGCGGCTGCTGGTGTGCCGTGTCGCTGCCGAGACGGCGCTCGCGCCGATCGCGGCCAACTGCGGTGCGCGGCTCGAGACCCTGGACGCGGACGGGCAGGGCGGCAGCTGGGCGCAGGCGGTGGCAGGGCAGCCGGACGAGTTCGCCACGGTGGCGCGCGCCGCCGACGACCTCGCGGCGATCCTCTACACCTCCGGCACCACCGGTCGTTCCAAGGGCGCCATGCTCTCGCACGAGAACCTCGCGTCGAACGCGCGGGTGCTGGCCGAGTACTGGCGATTCGGCCCCGACGACGTGCTGCTGCACGCGCTGCCGATCTTTCACACCCACGGGCTGTTCACGGCCATCAACACCGTCCTGCACGCGGGTGCCTCGATGGTGTTCCTGCCGCGCTTCGACGCGGCCGAGGTGATCGACCTGCTGCCGCGCGCGAGCGTGATGATGGGCGTGCCGACCTTCTACACCCGCCTGCTCGACTCGCCCGGGTTCACCGCCGAGGCGGCCCGCGGCGTGCGCGTGTTCATCTCCGGCTCGGCGCCGTTGCTCGCCGACACCCACCGCGCCTTCGCCGAGCGTACCGGGCAGGCGATCCTCGAGCGCTACGGCATGACCGAGACCGGCATGAACACCTCCAACCCGTATGACGGCGAGCGCCGCGCCGGGACCGTCGGGTTCCCGCTGCCCGGCGTCGAGCTGCGGGTCACCGACCCCGACAGCGGCGCGCCGCTGCCGGGCGGCGAGGTGGGCATGCTCGAAGTGCGCGGGCCGAACGTCTTTCGCGGCTACTGGCGCCTGCCGGAGAAGACCGCCGAGGAGTTTCGCGACGACGGCTTCTTCGTCACCGGCGACCTCGGCATGGTGGACGAGCGCGGCTACGTGGTGATCGTCGGCCGCGGCAAGGACCTGATCATCTCCGGCGGCTACAACGTCTACCCCAAGGAGATCGAGCTCGAGATCGACGCGCTCGACGGGGTGCTGGAGTCGGCCGTGATCGGTGCGCCGCACCCGGATTTCGGCGAAGGCGTGGTGGCGGTGGTCGTCCCGGAGAGCGGTGCGACGCTCGACGAACAGGCGCTGAGCGCGCAACTCGCCGGGCGCCTCGCGCGGTTCAAGCAGCCCAAGCGGGTGCACATCGTCGAGGCGTTGCCGCGCAACACCATGGGCAAGGTGCAGAAGAACGTGCTGCGCGAGCGCTACGGCGAGTCGTTCTGACGCGCCGATGCCGGTGACAGGGGATCGGCTGCGTGGCCGCGCGGATTCATCTCTTCGGCGCTGCGGGTTCCGGTACCACCACGCTCGGCGCCGAGCTGGCCGGGCGGCTCGACGTGCTGCACCTCGATGCCGACCGCTTCTACTGGAAGCATACCGATCCGCCTTTCACGCACAAACACCCGCCGGCCCGTCGCGTGGCGGCCATCCGGCGCGAGATCGAGGGTCACGACAGCTGGATACTGTCGGGATCGATCGTGAGCTGGGGCGGGCCGCTGGTGGCGATGTTCACCGCGGCGGTCTTCCTGTACCTCGATCCCGAGGTGCGCCTGGCGAGGCTTGTTCGCCGCGAGCGGGAACGCTACGGCACACGCATCGACCCGGGCGGTTCGATGCACCGGGCACATCGCGAGTTCGTTGCCTGGGCGGCGAGCTACGAGACGGCCGCCGCCCCGGTGCGCAGCCTCGCCCTGCACGAGAACTGGATTCGCGGGCTCGCCTGTCCGCTCCTGCGTCTCGACTCCGCCGCGCCGGTCGCGCAACTCGCGGACGAGGTGCTGGAAAGCGCCGTCGTCGGGCGTTCGATCGGCCGCGCGGGCCGGCTTTCCTGAGGCGCCGAGACGCCTTTCGCTACCGGCCCTCGGGCGAACGGGGCGCCGCTCAGAGAATGCTCTGCCCGGTGCGCTTCCAGTCGGCGACGAACTGCTCCAGCCCCTTGTCGGTCAGCGGATGGGCGACCAGGCTCTTGATCACCGCCGGCGGTATGGTTGCCACGTCCGCGCCCGCCAGGGCGGCCTGCGAGACGTGGTTGGGCGAGCGGATCGAGGCGGCCAGGATCTTCGTCGCGAAACGGTAGTTGTCGTAGATCGTGCGGATGTCGCGGATCAACGCCATGCCGTCGGCGTTGATGTCGTCCAGTCGCCCGAGGAACGGTGAGATGTAGGTCGCGCCCGCTTTCGCGGCCAGCAGGGCCTGGTTGGCGGTGAAGCACAGCGTCACGTTGATCGGGATGTCTTCCCGGTGGAACCGTGCGCAGGCCTTCAGGCCGTCCAGGGTCAGCGGCACCTTGACCACGACGTTGGGCGCGATCGACGCCAGGCGCCGGCCCTCGGCCAGCATGCCCTCGTAGTCGAGCGCGGCCACCTCCGCCGAGACCGGGCCGTCGACGAGCTCGCAGATCTCGCCGATGACCTCCTTGAAGTCGCGGCCCGACTTGGCGATCAGGCTCGGGTTGGTCGTGACGCCGTCCAGCAAGCCGGTGGCGTCGAGTTCGCGGATCGCATCCACGTCGGCGGTATCGACAAAAAACTCCATCGCGCCCTCCCGTGTTCAGGGTGTCAGATAGATCGGCGGCAAGCGTCGCCGCCCGCGTGAGCAGGCCTTATCGTAGCAGTGCGACTTCGACGGCGGTATCACCCGTTTGGGCGGGCGGGGCGTGTCCCGAGCGGCGCTAGAACACCTTGCCGAGGTAGAGGTAGAGCGATCGCTGGTCGCTTTCCGCAACGCCGAAGGCAACGTAGGCCGGCCCCAGCACCGTGTCCGCGCCGAGGAACACGCTGGCGGCCTGGGTGAAATCGCCCAGTCTCACCGATTCGGCCTGTTGCCAGGCGTGACCCGTTTCCAGCGAGACGCCGAGGTAGACGGGGTTGTCCACCGGGAGCAGCGGCGCGCGGTTCAGCCGGCGCAGCCAGATGAGGTTTCCGATCCCGATGTTCTGGCCGCTCAGCTCGCCCGGAGCCAGCCCGGAGAGGTTCAGGAAACCGCCCAGCGGGCGCAGGTTGATCAACGGCGTCTCGGTGTTGCGCAGGTCGCTGAGCTCCGAGCGCACGATGAACGTGCCGGGCCCCCAGCGATGCGCCGTGACCAGTTTCAGGTCGAGCACGTTGAAGCTCTCGTCCGCCCCGAACGAGGCGCGGCTGGCGGTGACGCCCAGTTCGAACAGGT
>JBFJWO010000517.1:0-3378 GCA_041623575.1 Gammaproteobacteria bacterium | reverse complement strand
GAAGTCCCACACGACCATGTGGCCCTGCGCGGAAACGAAACAGGCGCGGAACGGGTTGTGCGCGTTCCACACCTGCATGTTGGTGGTGTCGGAGGCGTAGCGGATGTTGAGCGGGTCGAACAGCAGGATGCCGGCGTAGTCGCGCGCGCCGAGCGCCGCGGCCAGGCGCTGCAGGCGAAACTCACGCAGGCGCGGCAGGTCCGGCAGGGCGATCCCGGCCGCGGCCCACTCGGCGAAGGCAAGCGGCGTCGGGCCGATCTCGACGCGGTCGTTGTCGTCGGGCGTGCCGTCGCCCTTGAGCGGGATGCCTGCCGGGGCGATCTTGCGCCCGGCGGAATAGTACTCGGAGTGCTTCATCGCGCCCGCCCGGGTTGCCTGCCGATCGGCGCAGGGTAGCGGAGCCGGCGCGGCCGTCAACGGTTTTGTGCGGGCCCGCGCCATCGTGCCGGGCGCGTCGACTCACGCCAGCACCGCGTGCAGATGCTCGACCACGGCGTCGAGCTGGGCATCGGTAATGACCAGCGGCGGCAGCAACCGGATCACGGTCGGCCCGGCGGGCAGCGCGAGCACGCCGCGCTCCATCAGCGCCAGCAGGTGGGGGCGGGCTTTCTCCCTCAGCTCGATGCCGATCATCAGGCCCAGCTGGCGCAGCTCGCGCACGCGGGCCGGGCGCGCGGCCTCGAAACGCTCGCGAAACCGTTCCCCTGCACGGCGTGCGCGCGCGGCCATGTCCTCGCTGCGCAGCGCCTCGATAGTGGCCAACGCGGCGGCCGCGGCCAGCGGGTTGCCGCCGAAGGTCGAGCCGTGCAGGCCGACCCCGGCCGCGATCGGCTCGGCGCAGAGCACGGCACCGATGGGCACGCCGCCGCCCATGGCCTTGGCGAGGCACAGGAGGTCGGGCTCTATGCCGAAGTGCTGGCAGGCGAACATCGCGCCGGTGCGGCAGAAACCGGTCTGCACCTCGTCGACGATCAGCAGCGCGCCGCGCTCGGTGCACAACGCCCGTGCCCCGTGCAGGTAGTCGCGGCTCGCCGGGCGCACGCCGCCTTCCCCCTGCACGGGTTCGAGCACCACGGCTGCCGTGTCGTCGTCGAGCGCCGCCGCCAGGCGCGGCAGGTTGTCGAAGGGCACGAACTCGAAGCCCGGCAGCAGGGGCTCGAAGGCGTCCCGGTACTTGTGGGTCGCGGACAGGGCACCGAAAGTGCGGCCGTGAAAGCCGCGCATGGCGCACACGAAACGCTGTCTGCCGGTGGCGTGGCGTGCGAACTTGAGCGCGGCCTCGTTGGCCTCCGCGCCCGAGTTGCACAGGAACACGCGCGTCAGGGTGGCGGGTGCGATCTCCACCAGGGTCCGCATCAGCCGGGCGCGCACGTCGTTGTAGAAAATACCCGGGCAGGTGATCAGCGTCGCCGCCTGTTCGGCCACGGCGCGCGCAACCGCCGGGTGCGCGTGCCCGACGCTCGCGACGCCGACGCCGGCGGTGCAGTCGATGTACTCGCGGCCCGCGTCGTCCCACACCAGCGCGCCCCGGCCGCGCACGATAGTGAGGTCGCGCTTGGGGTAGACCTCGAAACCGCAGCGCTGTTCGGTCTCGCGGGCGTCGTCGATCGGCGCGCCCGTCATTCGATCACCGTGCCCTTGCCGGCGAGCGCGTCGCGCAACGGGTGCTCCACGCGCCCGTCGGCGATGACCACCGAGGCCGCGCCGGCCTCGAACAGCTTGCGCAAGGCCAGCATCTTGCGTTTCATGCGGCCCTCGACCTGGGCCTCGCGCGCCGCGAGCTCGCTGCGATTCATCTCTGCGACGACGCTCGACTCGTCGCCGCGGTCCGCCAGGAACCCCGGTGCCTCGATGAGCTGCACGACCCGTTCCGGGGCGAGCGCGGCGGCGAGCGCGGTGACGATGTCGTCGTTCTCGGAATTGATGGCGAAGCCGTTCTCGTCGGCGATGGGGATGGTGATCACCGGCGTGTAGCCGTTGTCGAGCAGCAGGCCGAGCAGGGTGGCGTTGACCGAGCGCGGCTTGCCGGAGAGGTCGCGCCTGATCAGGGTCTTGCCGCCTTCACGCACCCGGATACCGCGGTTGCGCTCGCCCTGCACCACGCGCCCGTCGATGCCCGCGAGCGACACCGCATCGACGCCGGCGCGCTGGCAGGCTTCGACGAACCGCTTGGCCCGCAGGCCGGCGTAGGCCATCACGATCGCGTCGAGCGCGTCCTCGTCGGACAGCACACTGCTGTAGCCGGACACCGAAGTGAGCGTCTGGCGCGGCGTGCCGAGGCGCTCGGCGAGGTCGTCGCGCGCGGCGTTGGCGCCGAGCACCACCAGCGCCTGCGTCTGCAGTGCAGCCAGGTCCTCGACCACGCCATCGACGTTGATCGCGGCGCCGCCGCCGATCTTGACGATGATCAGTTCCACGTTCGCCTCACGCCCCGTACCCGAAAGCCAGTGTTTCGCCGTTGCCCATGCGGGTCCAGGGCCCGTGCCCCGGGTAGTCCTGCGAGCAGACGATGTCGAGGCCGTCACGGTGTGCGCGCCGGAGCTGGAAGTAGTCCGGGTCCTCGCCGTAGTGGCAACTCGCCACCGCCTGCGACGGGCCCGCCAGCAGCAGGTTCATCGCGCGCACGTAGCGCGTGCGCCGCGCGATGATGGCCGTGCCCTTCACGACCGCTGCGCGGGCGTCACCACGGTCGAAGCGTTTGATGTAGTTGAAGATCTTCTCCGCGCCGATGCGGCCCTGCTCGCGGATCGCCACGCCGCGCAACTCGCCGTTGAACGCGAACACCCGTTCGCCGTCGCCGAACGGCATGTTGTTCTCTACCGCGATGCCCTCGTCGCGAAACGCGCTGCGTGCATGCGCGAGGAGCAAGCGGGTGGGGGAGGGGGCGGCGTTGGCGAGCGCCGGGTCGTCCCAGATCGGGCGGATGTCGTGGTGGAGTTGCCAGCGCCCGGCGTCGTCGCGCCACGCGCAGCCCCAGCCGTGGCCCTGGTATTCCTTGCTGGTGCGGGCGATCTCGGCCAGCGCGGCGAGGTGCGGGGCGGCATCGAAAGGCGCATCGCCGCGGACCAGGAGCATCCGGCACATGCGCGTTCACACGGGATGCAGGCCGGGGAAACCGAGACCGGCGGTTTCCTCCAATCCGTGCATCAGGTTGAAAGCCTGCACGGCCTGCCCGGCGGCGCCTTTCATGAGGTTGTCGATGGCGCTCACCACCACCAGGCGTGCGGCGTGCGGATCGCGTTCGAAGCCGAGGTCGCAGAAATTGCTGCCGGCGAGGATCTTCGGCTCGGGGTAGCGGTAGATGCCGCTGCGCTCCTTGACGATGCGCACGAACGGCTCCTCGCCGTAGTCCTCGCGCAGGATCTTCCACACCGCTTT
>JBFJWO010000516.1:0-3379 GCA_041623575.1 Gammaproteobacteria bacterium | reverse complement strand
GACGCCGAAGCGCTCAACGCCGGACATCGGCCCCGGGCAGGTGCCACTGCATCGATCGTCCCTCCGGTGGTCGGCACCCGTGCCGCGGCCGGGCGCCCTCGTTGTGCCGGCGCTAGTATGCTGGGACAAGGGGAAAACGCCAACCGTGCGCGCGACGAGGTTCGTGCTGCCGGCGATGCAGGCCGGCCGCGACCACGTCCTGCTCGCCTGGTTGAACAACAGCGAACGGGCGGGACAGGCGAAATCGATCGAGGCGCTGTCGATCTTCCCCTGAGCGGCCGGGCGTTTCCTGCGCCGGCGCCTCAGAGATACGGCGGCGTGCAGGCGCTGACGATCTCGCATTCCTCCTCGCCGGTGTTGCGAAAGCGGTGCGGCTGGCGGCTGTCGAAATAGTAGGCATCGCCCGGCCCGAGCACCTGCCGGCGCTCGCCGACGGTCACTTCCACGTGGCCGCGGATGACCACCCCGCCTTCCTCGGACTCGTGACTCAGCATGCTGCGCCCGGTGTCCGCGCCCGGCGGGTAGCGCTCGTGCAGGATCTGCAAGGCGCGCCCGTCGAGGCTGCTGCCGACCTGGCGAAAGGTGACGCCCTGCTCGGTGAGCACCAGCAGTTCGTCGCGGCGGAAGAACACCTTGTCGGCGGGCGGCTGCTCGGCGGCGAAGAACTCGGCGAGGCCCATCGGGATGCCGTCCAGCACCTTCTTCAGCGAGGCCACCGACGGGCTGCTCTTGTTCTGCTCGATCAGCGAGATGGTGCCGTTGGTGACACCCGCCCGGCGCGCCAGCTCGCGTTGCGACAGGCCGTGGCCGGCGCGCACGGCCCGCAACCGCGCGCCGACGTCGAAGCCGGGCACCGCGGCCGGCGGCAGGGCGGGGGCGGGGTCGTTCATCGCGATGTCCTCGGGGGTTGGGCCAGCGGGGCCGGGCGCTCGGACGGAACGGGTCGTTTCGATAAAACGTTGAATATTATAGACACCGAATGCGGCGACGCCAGCGCCTATTCGCCGCTGGACTCCCAGGCACTTGTCTAGTTTATTAAACGATGGTAGCGTTCCGGGCCTTCGCGGCCCCGCCCGTCAGTCACGCAGGCAACGTCATGGCCAAGCAGCACAGCGCGCGCTTCCAGTGGGACGACCCGATGCTCGTCGAAGAGCAGTTGAGCGACGAGGAACGCATGGTGCGTGACAGCGTGCGCGACTACTGCCAGGGTCGGCTGATGCCGCGGGTGATCGAGGCCCACCGCCACGAGAAATTCGACCGCGACATCCTCTACGAATTCGGCGAGCTCGGCATGCTCGGCTCGACCATCGAGGGCTACGGCTGTGCGGGGTTGAGCTATCTCGGCTACGGGCTGATCGCCCGCGAGGTGGAGCGCGTGGACTCGGGCTATCGCTCGGCGATGAGCGTGCAGTCGAGCCTCGCCATGTGGCCCATCAGCGCCTACGGCAGCGAGGCGCAGCGCGAGAAATTCCTGCCGCGCATGGCTACCGGCGAGTGGATCGGCTGCTTCGGGTTGACCGAACCGGACCACGGCTCGGACCCGGGCGGCATGACCACGCGCGCCCACAAGGTCGACGGCGGCTATCGCCTGAAAGGCGCCAAGATGTGGATCACCAACTCGCCCATCGCCGACGTGTTCGTGGTCTGGGCCAAGGACGACGGCGGCGTGATTCGCGGCTTCCTGCTCGAGAAAGGCATGCAGGGGCTGTCGGCGCCGAAAATCGAGGGCAAGTTCTCGCTGCGCGCGTCGGTCACCGGCGAGATCGTGATGCAGGACGTGTTCGTGCCCGAAGAGAACCTGCTGCCCGACGCCGAGGGCCTGAAGGGCCCGTTCGGCTGTCTCAACCGCGCGCGCTACGGGATCGCCTGGGGCGTGATGGGCGCCGCGGAGTTCTGCTGGCACGCGGCGCGCCAGTACACGCTCGAGCGCAAGCAGTTCGGCCGCCCGCTGGCCGCCAACCAACTGGTGCAGAAAAAGCTCGCCGACATGCAGACCGAGATCACCCTCGGCCTGCAGGCGGTGTTGCGCGTGGGGCGCCTGTTCGACGAGGGGCGCTGCGCGCCGGAACTGATCTCGCTGGTCAAGCGCAACAACTGCGGGAAGGCCCTCGACATCGCCCGCAGCGCCCGCGACATGCACGGCGGCAACGGCATCGCCGACGAGTTCCACGTCATCCGCCACGTGCTGAACCTCGAGGCCGTGAACACTTACGAGGGCACGCACGACGTGCACGCGCTGATCCTCGGCCGTGCCCAGACCGGCATCCAGGCCTTCACCGCCTGAAGCGACCCCGCCGCGGGCCGCCCGTCAGCGGCGGCGCGCCCCGCGGCCCAACCGGAGACCCATCATGAGTGACAACAAGACCCTGCTCGAGCGCCGCGCACAAGCGGTGGCCCGCGGCGTCGGCAACATCACGCCGCTGTTCGCGGCCCGCGCCGAGAACGCCGAGGTGTGGGACGTGGAAGGCAAGCGCTACGTGGATTTCGCCGCCGGCATCGCGGTGGTCAACACCGGCCACCTGCACCCGCAGGTGAAAAGCGCGGTGCAGGCGCAACTCGAACAGTTCTCCCATACCTGCTTTCACGTGATGATGTACGAGGGCTACGTGGCCCTCGCCGAGCGACTGAACCGCCTCGTGCCCGGCGACTCGCCCAAGAAGACGCTGCTCGTGACCACCGGTGCCGAAGCCGTGGAGAACGCGGTGAAGTTCGCCCGTGCCGCCACCGGGCGCACCGGGGTCATCGCCTTCAACGGCGCGTTCCACGGGCGCACGGTGATGGCCGTGAGCCTGACCGGCAAGATGGAGCCCTACAAGGCCGGCTTCGGCCCGTTCCCGCCCGAGGTCTTCCATGCGCCCTTCCCCAGCGAGTTGTACGGGGTCAGCGTCGACGACGCCATCGCCGGCGTCGAGCAACTGTTCAAGACCGACATCGAGGCGAGCCGGGTGGCCGCGATCATCATCGAACCGGTGCAGGGCGAAGGCGGTTTCTACGTCGCGCCGCCGCAGTTCCTGCAACGCCTGCGCGCGCTCTGCGATCGCCACGGCATCCTGCTGATCGCCGACGAAGTGCAGACCGGCTTCGCGCGCACCGGGCGGATGTTCGCGACCGAGTACGCCGGCATCGAACCGGACCTCGTGACGCTCGCCAAGGGACTCGCGGGCGGTTTCCCGCTGGCCGCGGTGGTCGGCAAGGCCGAGATCATGGACGCGGTGAACCCCGGCGGCGTCGGCGGCACCTACGGCGGCAACCCGCTGTCGTGCGCCGCGGCGCGGGCGGTGCTGGACGTGATCGAGCAGGAGGACGTGGCCGCGCGCGCGCTGGTGCAGGGCGAACGCATCGAGTCGCGCCAGCAGGGCATGGCGCGGCGTTTCGCCTG
>JBFJWO010000515.1:0-3382 GCA_041623575.1 Gammaproteobacteria bacterium | reverse complement strand
GTGTGCTCGTTCGAGCAGCAGGACTGGGGCCGGCACGAGGTCGTGGAGGTAAAGGATTTCTCGCTGCACCCCGGCGCCCACGTGCTGCACTACTCGAGCACCTGCTTCGAAGGCCTGAAAGCCTACCGCTGGGCCGACGGCAGCGTGCGGGTGTTCCGTCTCGACAAGCACATCGAGCGCATGCGCCACAGCACCGGTCTGCTGGTGCTGCCGACGCCCCCGGCGCCGTTGCTGGAGGCGATGATCTGCGAGGCCATCGATGCCTGCCGCGACGAGATCCCGCCGCCGCCGAGCGCGCTCTACATTCGCCCCACCCTGATCGGTACCGATGCCAATATCGGCGCCGCCGGTACGGGTTCGCGCGAGGCGTTGCTGTACGTGCTGCTGTCGCCGGTCGGTGACTATTTCCGCAGCGCCCGCGCGCTGCGCATCCTCATCGAGGACACCCACATGCGCTCGGCGCCCGACTTCGGGCGAGTCAAGGCGGGTGCCAACTACGCCTCGGCGCTGCACCACGTGCAACGCGCGAAACGCGAGCACGCCGTGGACCAGGTGTTGTTCTGCCCGGGCGGGGACGTGCAGGAGACCGGGGCCTCGAACTTCCTGTTGCTGAACGACCGCCAGATCGTCACCAAGCCGCTCGACGAGTCGTTTCTGCACGGCGTCACGCGCGATTCGCTGCTGCACCTCGCCCGCGACCTCGGTTACGAGGTGATCGAACGCAATTTCACCGTGGACGAGTTGCTGGCCTGGATCGGCACGGGCGAGGCGGCGCTGTCCGGCACGGCGGCGGTGCTCGCCGGCGTGGGCTCTTTCGTCCATCGCGGGCAGGAACACCCCGTGCGCGACGGCACCATCGGACCCAACACCGAACGCCTGCGCAAGGCACTCACCGATATCCAGACCGGCGCCGCCGGCGAGGATTACGGCTGGTTGCGGGTGGTCTGAGCTCAGGTCGTCGCGGCCAGGAACTCCGCCAGGGCGGCGTTGAACTCGCCGGCTTTCTCGATGTTGCACAGGTGCCGCGCACCGCGGATGACGCGCAGTCGCGAGCCCGGAATCCGGCCGTGGATCTGCTGCGAGGCCGAGACCGGGGTGCTCGGGTCGTCTTCGCCCACCATGACCAGCGCCGGCAGGCGCAGGTCCGCCAGTCGCCCCGTGTAGTCGAGCCCCATGATGGCTCGGCAACAGGCGACGTAGCCCTGGACGGGCGTCGCGCGGATCATTTCCCGTACCGACTGCACGGTGGCGTCGCCGCTCCCGGCGAACGCCGGCGAGAACCAGCGCTCGATGGTGGGCTCGACCAGCGCCGCCATCCCCTGCTCGCCGGCGGTGTGCACGCGCGCCTGCCAGGCCTCGGCGGCGTCGGGTGGAAACTCGCACAGGGTCGCGCACAAGGCGATGCCCGCGAGGCGTTCGGGGTTGGCCAGCGCGAACGCCTGGCCGACCATGCCGCCCATCGAGATGCCCACCCAGTGCACGCGCTCGATGGCGAGCGCGTCGACCAGGGCCAGGGCGTCCGCCGCCAGCAACTCCAGGGTGTAGTCGCCCGGCGTGACACCGGAGCGGCCGTGCCCGCGCGTGTCGTAGCTCAGCAGGCGGTAGTCGTGCGCGAGCGCCGCCTGCGGTGCCCACATGCGCAGGTCGGTGGCCAGCGAATGGCTCAGCAGCACCACCGGCGCACCGGGCGGGCCGTGCATTTCGTAATGGATGTCGATGCCGTTGGCGTTGACCTGCATGAGGCTGCTCCCGATACGGCCGAGCCGATGGACGAAGCGATTGCCGCCTACCTGCGACGCTGCCGTGAACTGGCCCGATTCTGTACTCAGAACGGCTGGATAGACAACGACTCCCTGGCGTTCGAAGTCCGCCCGCTCGCGGGCGCGCCGCCGGGCGAGGTCGAGGTGGCGGTGAAGTTCACCGAAGTCGTGATGAAAGGTGCCGGCTGCGAGGGGCGGCGGGTTCCCTGCTTCGCGGTCCTGAGCCTGGTCATCGACGCCGCGGGCGAGGTGCGAGGCGCGCGGTCGCTGTAGGGTCCGCGCGCCCCGGGCTTTTCGGGCATACTCGCGTGCGTATGGCCGCGCCTGTCTACACCGTGGGGCACAGCAACCGTACCAGCAGCGAGTTCGTTGCGTTGCTCGTCGAGGCGGGTATCGGCGAACTGGTGGACGTGCGCACCCACCCGGGCTCTCGACGCAACCCGCAGTTCAACGGCGAGGCCTTGCGCGCGGCGCTGGCCGAGGCCGGTATCCGCTATCGCTGGGCCGGGCGGCATCTCGGTGGCCTGAGGGGCCCGGCGGCCGATGGCGCGCACGGGGCCCTGCCCGGCGCCTTGCGCGGCTACGCCGAGCACATGCTCGGCGCCGATTTCAGGCGCGCCGCGGCGCAATTGTGCGAACTCGCCGAGACCCGACCGACCGCCGTGATGTGCGCCGAGCGCGACCCCGCGCACTGCCACCGCTCGTTGCTCGCCGACTACCTCCTGTGGCGCGGTCGCGAAGTGGCGCACCTCATCGAACCCGGCCATCGTGTGGCGCACCGCCTGCACCCGCAGGCGCGGGTCGGCGATGCCGGCCTCGTCTACGATCGCGACACCCAGGCCGGCTTCGCTTTCGCAACGCAACCCGGGGCACGCTAGCGCGGCGCGGCGCGCCGGCGCCCGTCCCGGGCGGTGCTTCGTTGCGCCCCGGTCGCCGTGCGAAGCCCACTACAACCGATCGCGCAACGCGTAATACAGCATGCCCAGCACCAGCGCCGGCCAGCGCAGCAGCGTGCCGCCCGGGAACCGCGGTGTCGGCAGCCCGGCGAACAGGTCGAAGCGCTCCGCGCTGCCGGCCAGCGCCTCGCCGATCAGCTTGCCGGCCAGCGACGTCAATGCCACCCCCTGCCCGGAGAAGCCCTGGGCGTAGTAGACGTTCGGCGCCAGGCGCCCGAAGTGCGGCAGGCGCGCGAGCGTGATGGCCAGCGTCCCGCCCCACGCGTAGTCGATGCGCACGCCGGCGAGTTGCGGGAAGACGCGCAGCATGCAGGGGCGCACGAAGCCGGCGATGTCGGCCGGGAAACTGCGCCGGTAGGTTTCGCCGCCGCCGAACAGCAGCCGCCGGTCCGCCGACAGGCGAAAGTAGTCGATCACGAACTTGCTGTCGGCGACCGCCACGTCGTCGCGGATCAGCGCGCGCGCGCGGGTCTCGCCCAACGGTTCGGTGGCGACGATGTAGTTGTTGATGGGCATGATGCGCCCGGCGACCCGCGGCTCGAGCGCGTCGAGGTAGCCGTTGCAGGCCAGCACCAGGTGCTCGGCCCGGATGTCGCCCCTCGGGGTCGTGACGGTGGTCGGCGTGAGCCGGTCGTAGCGTTGAGCCGGCGTGTGCTCGAAGATCCT
>JBFJWO010000514.1:0-3413 GCA_041623575.1 Gammaproteobacteria bacterium | reverse complement strand
CGCGCCGACCCTGGTCGCGCCAGTAGTACAGCGGCTTGATACCGAGGCGGTCGCGGCCGATCAGCAGCCGCTTGCGGCGCGCGTCCCACAGGGCGAATCCGAACATGCCGTCGAGGTGCTCGATGAAGGCGTCGCCGTACTCCTCGTAGAGGTGCACGATCACCTCGGTGTCGCTCGCCGTGCGAAAGACATGCCCGCGCTCGAGCAGGCGCTCGCGCAGCGCGCGGAAATTGTAGATCTCGCCGTTGCACACCACCCACAGCGACTCGTCCTCGTTGGCGATGGGCTGATGCCCGCCGGCGAGGTCTATGATCGACAGCCGCCGCATGCCGAGCATGACCCCGGCGTCGACGAAGCTGCCCTCGTCGTCGGGGCCGCGGTGCATGCTGACCGTGGCCATCGCCGAGAGCACGTGGGCATCCGGCAGCGGTGCACCGTCCAACGACAACAGTCCGTGAATTCCACACATCTTGGAGGTGTCAGGGTCCCGATCGGCCGGCAGGTGTCTGGCAAGCCAGCCGAAGCAATTTGTCTGCCATATACGGCGTCATCATGGCCTAGGCCTCCGGAGCCGCCGCGCACAGTTGGCGAAACAGGGCCAGCTGGCCCGCCACCGTCGCGGCCCAGTCGAACCGCAGCGCGTGCTCGCGGACCCGGTAGCGCGGGGGCGGCCTCTCCAGCAACCCCGTGAGCGCGCCGGCCAGTGCCGCCGCGCTGCGCTCGGCCAGCAACACGCCCGCGTGCGGGCTGTCGACGATTTCCGCCACTCCGCCGACATCGGCCGCCACCACCGGGGTGCCGCAGGCCAGCGCCTCGAGCACCACGTTCGGCATGCCCTCGCGAGCAGAGGCCAGCACCAACGCGTCCGCCGCGTTGTAATACTCGATCAGGTCCGCGCGGGCCAGGTTGCCGGTAAAACGCACTCGTTCGCTCACTCCCAGGCGCTCGGCAAGCGCGCGCAGTTCGCGTGCCATGGGGCCGTCGCCGGCGATGACGAGTTGCACGCCGGCCAGTCGGGTCAGCGCCTCGATCGCCAGGTGATGACCCTTGGCCTCGACCAGCAGACCCGCCGACAGCACCGTCGGCCCGTCCAGCCCCAGCCGGGCGCGCAACGCCGGGCGCGCCAGCGGGCGAAAGGTGTCGAGGTCGACCCCGTTGCGCAGCACCGTGACCCGCTGCTCCGCCACCCCCAGCGCGGCCAGCCGGCGCTTCAACGCCGCACTCACGGTGATGATGGCTGCGCAGCGTGCCGCCGCCCACAGGATCCAGCGCCGCGGCAGCGCGTACTCGGGCAGCAGGTTGACGTCGCTGCCGCGCGCGGTGATCACCACCGGCTTGCCGAACGAGCGCCCGAGCAGCGCCGCGGCGACGCCGTCCGGGTAGAAATAGTGCGCATCGATCAGGTCGAAGTCCCAGCCGTCGCGAAGCTGAGCGGCGATCGCGGAGCGCGCACCCGCCGCGAACAAAGCCGGGGCGAGCGACATGCCGAGCTTGGGAATCACCAGGTAACGCGGGTGGGCGACGCTCACGGCGTCGCGGGTCTCCTGGCGCGGCACCTCGGCGAAACGCGCGTAGTCGCCGAACGCGGCCGCCCGGAACGGGAAATAGGGGACGGGGGCGATCACCCGCGACTCGATGGCGCCGCTGGCGCGCAGGTGGCGCAGGCGCTCCTCGACGAACACGCCGTGGCGCGGTTGCACGCCGTTGGGAAACAGCGACGACAGGGTCAGCACACGCAACCGGCGGGCCGACGCCGGCGCGCGGTGGCTGGCTTCGGCGGGCAACGCGCTCACGCCTCCACCACGCGGCGCTGAAACGACTCGAACATCAGCAGCGACCAGATCAGCCCGGTATGGTCGCTGCGCCCCGACTGGTGCTGCTCCACGACGCGGGTCAGGAAGCCGCGGTCGAAGTAGCCGCCCGCAGCCAGGCTGTCGCCGAGCAGGCGCTCGCGGACCTGCTCGCGCCGGGGCCCGCGGAACCAACTGCCGATGGGCACGGCGAAACCCATTTTCTGGCGATACAGGATGTCGTCGCTGAGGTAGGGCTCGAGCGCCTTCTTGAAGACGTACTTGCCCTCGCGCCCGCGCAGCTTCAGCCCCGGCGGCAGGCCGGACACCCATTCGACGAACAGGTGGTCGAGGATCGGCACGCGCACCTCCAGCGAGTGCGCCATGCTGGCCCGGTCCACCTTGGTCAGGATGTCGCCGGGCAGATAGGTCTTCATGTCGAGGTACTGCACCATCGACAAGGCGTCGTCGACGGGCGCGTTGGCCATGTGCCGGCGGAAGACCGCCATGGCGTCGTGACCCTGCAGGCGCTGGCGGAACTCGCGCGAGTAGAGCTTGCGCCGCAGGTAGTCCGGGGTGACCGAGACGCTGTGCAGGTAGGCGGCCATGGCGTCGCGTCCGAGCGACTGCAGGGTCGACTTGGCGCGCAGCACTTTGGGCGCCCAGTCGAGTTTCGGGTACAGCGCGCCGCCGATCCCGAACACCACGCGGCGTAACGACGCCGGCACACGGCGGCGCACCTGCTCCTCGTTCATGTGCCAGCGGTAGCGCGTGTAGCCGGCGAAGTTCTCGTCGCCGCCGTCGCCCGACAACGCGACCGTGACGCGCTTGCGCGCCAGCTCGCAGACGCGGTAGGTGGGGATTGCGGAGCTGTCGGCGTAGGGCTCGTCGTAGAAGCCGCCGAGCGCCTCGAGGAGCTCGAAGTCGTCGGCCTCGACGTGTTCCACGTGGTGGCGCGTGTGATAGCGCGCCGCCACCTGGTCGGCGTACTGGGTCTCGTTGAAACGCGGCTCGCCGAAGCCGATGGAGCAGGTGTTGACCGGGTCGTCACCGTTCAGCTGTGCCATCATCGCCACCACGGCGCTCGAATCCACACCGCCGGAGAGAAACGCGCCCAGCGGGACCTCGGCGATCAGGCGGATGCGCACCGCTTCGCGCAGCCGCTCGATCAGCTCGAGCTGCAGGTCGCGCTCGTTGCCGACGGCGACCGGCTCGAAAGGCACGTCCCAGTAGCGCTGCTCGCGCAGCTCGCCTGCCTCGCCGATCCGGGCCACCACGGTGTGGCCCGGCGAGAGCTTTTTCGCCTGCTCGAGGATGGTGCGCGGTTCGGGCACGTAGCCGAAAGCGAAATACTCCTCCACGGCGCACACGTCGATCTCTCGCGAGAGCCCCGGGTGGAGCAGCAACGACTTGAGCTCCGAGGCGAACAGCAGCGTCGCATCCGGCAGCACCGCGTAGTAGAGCGGCTTGATGCCGAGGCGGTCGCGCGCGAGGAACAGCTCTCGGCGGTTGCGGTCCCACAGCGCGAACGCGAACATGCCCCGAAAGCGCTGCACGCAGTCCGCACCCCACTCCTCCCAGGCGTGCACGATGACCTCGGTGTCGCAGTGGGTGCGAAAGGTG
>JBFJWO010000513.1:0-3427 GCA_041623575.1 Gammaproteobacteria bacterium | reverse complement strand
TCGAGCGCGTCGAGGTAGCCGTTGCAGGCCAGCACCAGGTGCTCGGCCCGGATGTCGCCCCTCGGGGTCGTGACGGTGGTCGGCGTGAGCCGGTCGTAGCGTTGAGCCGGCGTGTGCTCGAAGATCCTGACGCCGGCGGCCAGCGCGGCCCGGGCGAGCCCCAGGGCGTAGTTCAGCGGGTGCAGGTGTCCGGCGCCGAGGTCGAGGTTGCCGCCGAAATAGCGCCGCGTGCCGAGCATCTCCGCCATCTCGGCCCGGTCCACGGCCCGGATCCGGTCGTAGCCGTACTCGCCGGCGAGCTTGTCCGCGTAGCGCGCGAAGTACTCGGCATCGGCCGGCTTGTGCGCGGCGTGCAACAGGCCCGGCTTCAGGTCGCACTCGATGGCGTGGCGGGCGATGCGCTCGCGCACCGTCCGCTTGGCTTCCTCGGCGAGGTCCCACAGTTGCCGGGCGCGCTCGGTGCCGAGCGTCTTCTCGAGCGCCCACTGGTCGCGCCGCTGGCCGCTGCACAGTTGCCCCCCATTGCGCCCGGACGCGCCCCAGCCGACCCGCTGTGCTTCCGCCAGCACCACGTCGAAGCCGCGCTCGGCGAGGTGCAGGGCGGCGGACAGGCCGGTGTACCCGCCGCCGATCACGCAGACGTCGCACCTCGTCGAGCCGTCCAGCGGCGGCTGGTGGGCCAGGTCGTGTGCACTGGCCGCGTAGTAGCTCGGCGGGTGCTGCGGGGAACTGGCGGGCGGGGTGCTCGCCCGGGCGCGTGTCGAAGTCATGGCCGGCGGTGATGCTCCGGGGTCGTGTCGCGTGCGGTCGGCCCAAAGGCGCGTAGAATAGCGCCGTCCAGCGGCGAGTGGAGTCACGAGATGTTTTCATTGCGCAGAAAGACCGCCATGCCGGAACCGGGCGACGCACCGCCGGGGCGCAGCGAGCGGATGCCGGTGCCCGAGCGTCACTTCGTCAACGCGACGCCGCTGGTACCGCCGTTTCCCGCCGGGATGCAGCAGGCGCTGTTCGGGCTGGGCTGCTTCTGGGGCGCAGAGCGCCGGTTCTGGGAGACGGGGGGCGTGTTCACGACCGCGGTGGGTTACGCCGGCGGCTACACGCCCAACCCCACGTACCACGAGGTCTGCACCGGCCGCACGGGCCACAACGAAGTGGTGCTGGTGGTTTTCGATCCCGAGCGCATCGCCTACGCGGAGTTGCTCAAGGTGTTCTGGGAAGCCCACGACCCCACCCAGGGCATGCGCCAGGGCAACGACGTGGGCACCCAGTACCGCTCGGGTATCTATACCTTCGACGACGAGCAGGCGTCGCTCGCCCGGGCATCGCGCGAGCGTTACGCAGCCGCGTTGCGCACGGCCGGTTTCGGCCCGATCACCACCGAAATCGTACCGGCACCGGAGTTCTACTACGCGGAGGACTATCACCAGCAGTACCTGGCGAAGAACCCGGGGGGCTACTGCGGTCTCGGCGGAACCGGGGTCGGTTGCCCGGCGGGCGTTACCGTTGCCGGCGGTTGAACCCGGCACCGCCGCGGGTGCCGGGCGCGAGACAGGCGAGGGTCAGAAGCGGTAGTCGACCCGCATGACGACCTTGTTCGAGGACATGCGCAGCGACCACTTCGGCGCGCCGACGCGCTTGCTGCGCCCGGTCTCGGCGTCGCCGCTTTCGGCATTGGCCCGCCACATCGAGCGCAGCAGCATCTCGCTCAGGATCCGCGCGGCCCGGTAGCCCGAGACCTCGTCCACCTCGTCGCGTTGCTCGAGGTCGTGCAGGTCGAGCTGCGGGCAGTCGGCGTAGCTCTCGGCTTTCTCGTAGGCCGCCTGTTCGGCCATGCTGCTTCCCGAGCCCACGCCGCCGCCGGCCCACACACCCTGCAGCGGTGCGCAAAGCAGTGCCAGCAGCGCGGCGGTGCAGCGCAGCCGGGTCTGGCGCCGCAGGCAACGGCGCAGCTGCGCCCGGGTGACCAGGTTCTCCCGCACCAGCAGGTCGCCGAGGCTGATACCGCCTTCCAGGCGCTGCTGCGCGATCGCGTGCTTGAGCTGTTCCGCCGTGATCAGACGGCGCTTCACCAGCAAGGCGCCGAGGCGCGTTTTCGTCTCCAGGTCCGCATACCACATAGCTTGCCTCCGTGGGGCAGCCAATTTATTGTGCGAACAGGTTAGTCGCTGGCCGCCGGTCCCGCAACGGGAGCAGTTCGCCGGAGGAACGTGAAATAGTTCCGCCGGCGCGCTTCAGCCGCCGCTGCGTTGGTGCAGGGCGCGGACCGTGTCCACGGTATCGGCGTCGGCGGGGCGCTTGTCGGGGCGATAGCGCCTGACGCGGGCGAACCGCAACGCCAGGCCGGCCGGATAGCGCGGGCTGGCCTGGATGTCGTTGCAGGCGATCTCGACCACCAGCTGCGGCTCGACGAACACCGTGCCGTCTTCCTCGCGCACGGCGATCTTTTGCAGCGCACCCGTCTGCCAGCGCAGCAGCTCGTCCGTCAGCCCCTTGAAGGTCTTGCCGAGCATGACGAAGCCGCCGGCGGCGGTATCGCGCGCGCCGAGGTGCAGGTTGCTCAGCCAGCCCCGCCTTCGGCCGTGGCCCCACTCCGCGGCCAGCACCACCAGATCGAGCGTGTGCACGGGCTTGATCTTCAGCCAGTCGCTGCCGCGGCTGCCGGCGGCATAGGGGGCTCGCGTCGACTTGGCCATCACGCCCTCGTGCCCGGCCTGCAGCGACGCGGCCAGGAACTGTTCGGCGCGCGGCGCCTCGCCGGTCACGCAGCGCGGCATCCGGTGCTCGGGCGGCAAGACGGCATCGAGCCGGCGCAGCCGCTCGAGCGTCGGGGCCCGCGTGAGGTCCTCGCCGTCGCACGACAGGCAGTCGAAGAAGAACACCGACAGCGGCAGCTCGGCGCGCAAGCGCTCGACGTCCAGCCGGCGCCCGAAGCGTCGCATGGTGCTCTGGAACGGATGCGGCTTGCCGCCGGGGCGCAACGCCAGGGTCTCGCCGTCGAGGATCAGGCTCTCGGCGCTGCTCGCACCCACCACCTCGACGATTTCGGGGACGGCGGCGGTGACGTCGTTGAGGCGCCGGCTGTAGACGCGGACTTCGCGACCGCGTTTGTGAGCCTGCACGCGCGCGCCGTCCAGCTTGTACTCGAACACCGCCTCGCCCAGGCGTTCGACCGCCTCGCCGGCATCCGCCGCCGGCTCGGCGAGCATCGGCTGCAACGGGCGGAACGGCGCCGGCGCCACGGCCTCGAGGCCCGCTTCGCCCGCGCGCCGGGCGAGCAGTGTCACTTCGGCCAGATCGCCGCTTAGCATCAGCGCGCGGCGCAGGACCTCTGCCCGCACCGCGGTGGCCTGCGCGACGGCCTCGACCAGCACCCCCTGCAAAGCGCCCTGGCGAAGCTCGCCACCGAACAGCCTCAGCAGGAATTCGG
>JBFJWO010000512.1:0-3524 GCA_041623575.1 Gammaproteobacteria bacterium | reverse complement strand
CGCAGCAGCTGGTAGATCTTGTTGTAGGCGCCGCGCAGCTTGAACGAGAAAATACTCTGCTGGTCCTCGCGCTTGAGCAGCACGCTGTTGGCGAGGCGCGCGCTCAGGATCGGCGCGGGATCGAGCGCGGTCTCGCGGGCCACGTCATAGACGCGAGCGGAGAGGATACGCTCGATGTAGCTGCTGGTCTTCAAGGGCGCCCCCGTGATGGCGTCGGTGGTGGTCCGGTCGAGGTCGTTGCCCGCACCGGGCGAGATCGCCGGGGCTTGCCGGGCGCCCGCGCACGCCGGGCGGTGCGGGGGCCGCGGCAAAGGTACCAAGGCGCGGCGAGCCAACTCAAGCGCGCAGCGCGATTTCCCGGGGCCGGGCTTGAAATCGACACCGCCGCCGCGATGCTTCTACACTGTCCGCAACCAGGAGACGCCGATGTCAGCCGAGACCGAGAAACTGAATGCCGCGCGCGCGGCGCTCGAGCACGTCGAATCGGGCATGGTCGTCGGCGTCGGCACGGGCTCGACGGCCAACCACTTCATCGACCTGCTCGCCGAGATGAAGTATCGCCTCGACGGCGCGGTCGCCAGCTCCAGGGCCACCGCCGAGCGCCTCAAGCAAAGGGGAATCCAGGTCCGCGACCTGAACGCGGTGGGCGAGCTGCCGCTGTACGTCGACGGTGCCGACGAGACCAACGCTCACCGCCAGTTGATCAAGGGCGGCGGCGGGGCGCTCACCAGCGAGAAGATCTGCGCGGCCGCCAGTCGCAAGTTCGTGTGCATCGCCGATTCGGGCAAGCGCGTTCCCTACCTCGGGCGCTTCCCGCTGCCGGTGGAGGTGATCCCGATGGCGCGCAGCTACGTCGCCCGCCAGTTGGTGAAGCTGGGCGGCCAGCCGGCGCTGCGCGAGGGCTTCACCACCGACCATGGCAACGTCATTCTCGACGTGCACAACCTCGAGATCATGCAGCCGCTGGAGATGGAGACCCGCATCGGCCAGCTGGCAGGCGTGGTGTGCGTTGGGCTATTCGCCCGGCGGCCCGCCGACCTGGTGCTGCTCGGCAAGGCCGACGGGGTCGACGAGTTGTAGGAACCGCGCGCGGCGCGCGGCTTCAGTCCTCGTCGTTCGCCCAGGCGCCGGCCCGACGGGCCGCGTCGGCCAGGGATTGCACCGCATCGATGGGCGCATCGCCCGCCTCGGCGGCAGGTGTGCGGTCCGTGGCGGCGGGATAGTCCGCCGGGGGTTCGACCCTCGCATTGGGTTCCATGATGACCACCTCTCGCGTACGTCTTGTCCGGATGTTGTCGGCCAGGTTCCTGCAAAATGCAGGCCCCTGAACGAATCTCTTATAAAAACAGCCACTTAGGACGCTCTCATGACCGACAGCCCCGGTCGATCATGACAGGATTGTTCAATTCGCCGACACCTCGCGGCCGGCCGCGCCCCGTTGCGAGTCTTCCGTCAGCCGCCTGAAGCGCGTCGGGTAACGGCCGTCAGGCTTCGACCGGGACCAGCATCAGCGGCCGCCGGGTCTGGTGCATCAGCTTGTGCGCCACCGAGCCGATGACCAGCTCACCCACCGTCGAGTGCGCGTGCGCGCCGAGCACGATGAGATCGGCGTCGAGCTCGTCGGCCACCGCCAGGATCGTGCGCGGCGGGTAGCCTTCCTCGACACGCTGTTCCAGGCGGTTCCCGGGGATCGCGCCGCCCAGCTCGTCGCGGCAGAAATCCGCGAGGCGTTTGTTCATCGTGTCCAGCACCTGCTGCCTGCCGCGCCGCTGCAGCTCCTCGAAGTTCTCCTCCGGCAGGTAGGTGTCGATCATCAGCGCGACGTGCGGCGCCACTTCCTCGATCACGTGCAGCAGCACCAGCCGCGCGTCGCTGAGCTCGGCCAGCTTGTACGCCATTCGCAGGGCGGGCCGGGCGTTGTCGCCGAGGTCGGAAGCGTAAAGAACAGTCTCGATCTTGGGCAGCATGACGTCAGTCCTCTGTCGCGCCGCGCGGGGCCTTCGATTCCCCTTCCGGGTGGCGGATGCGGCTTCATGACACACACTATTGGCTGGAGCGGCGAGCGACTTGCCAGAGATCAACCGCGCGCCGTCGAGTCGGCGCGGCCGTGGCAGTCGCAGTGTGCCGTCGGGCGCCTGCGCGAGCGTGTTGACCACGCCACGCCGCTCACCGCACCATAGGCGCCATGCCCGAGCAGATCGCCACGCGTTTCCAAAGCCCCGGCGACGGCCGCCCCGATGCCGGCATGCTCGCCGCCTGGGAGCGCGACGGGTTCCTGGTGCTCGAGGGCTTCTACACCGCGGCCGACTGCGCCCGCCTGCGCCGGCGCGCGGCCGCGTTGCTCGAGGGCTTCGACCCCGACGAGCACCGCACGCCGTTCAACACGCGCGATTACGTCCACGCCCGCGACGACTACTTCTGCGCCTCCGCCGCGGGCATCGGCTTTTTTCTCGAACCCGGGGCGCTCGACGAGGCGGGCAACCTCGTGGTCGACAAACGCCTGGCCGTGAACAAGATCGGCCATGCCCTGCACGACGTCGATCCCGAGTTCGACCGTTTTTCGCGCAACCCGCGCCTCGCGGCGCTGGTCGCGGGCCTCGGAGTTCGCGACCCGCTGCTGGTGCAGTCGATGTACCTGTGCAAGCAACCGCGCATCGGCGACGAGGTGCCGCCGCACCAGGACAGCACCTTCCTGCACACCCGCCCGGAGTCGGTGATCGGCCTGTGGGTCGCGCTCGAGGACGCCACTGTGGCCAACGGTTGCATGTGGGCGGCGGCCGGCGCCCACCGCGGCAGCCTGCGTCGCCTGTTCCACCGCCGCGAGGGCCAGCTGGTGATGGAAACGCTGGATACCGAACCGCTGCCGCAAGCCGACACGCCGCTGCCGGCACCGGCCGGCACCCTGGTGGTGCTGCACGGGCGCCTGCCGCACTGCTCGGGGCACAACACCGGGGCGGTGTCGCGCCACGCCTACGCCGTGCACGTCGTCGACGCCAACGCCGAGTGGTCGCCCGCCAACTGGCTGCAGCGCCCCCCGGACCTGCCGCTGCGCGGCTTCCAGCGGGATCGGACCCCGACGACCCGCTGATTGCCCGGCTCTTGTTACCCGAATCGGGGGAGAACCGGATATCGACCGTCGGGGCCCGGCCCCACTGGTCGTTTTCCCCGGGCGGGTCGATGTCGAGTTCGCGAATTGCGCAGACTTGCGGCGGAACGGGCTGCAGTTGCGGCCGGCCGTGTAGCCGCCGGAATCGAGCGGAGCACCTCACCTTGCACAAGCTGCGTTGAGCACCGGCGCGGCGCTCACGTAGCCTGGCCTCGGCGCTGCAATGGAGCTGTCGCCGGTCCTCGACCTAAAGCCCGTCAGAACAGGCTGGTCATGGCGACGCCGATACCGATCCGGTCGACGCGGTTGTCGTAGTCGATCAGGGTCTCGCCGTAGCCGCCGAAGTACTCGGCGTAGCCGAGCAGGCGTTTCGACAGCGGAAAGCTCCACGACAGCTGCACGGCGCCGCGGTTGTCCT
>JBFJWO010000511.1:0-3535 GCA_041623575.1 Gammaproteobacteria bacterium | reverse complement strand
TCACGCGCTCGTAGACGCCGATCGGCACCATCGCCCGCGGGCTGCCGTTCTGCGAGGTGTTGAAGGCGAACCGCGTCCCGGGGCGCAACGAGCTGAGGAACGCCCGGGTCAGCGAGTATTTCTCGCCCCACGGCTTGATCCAGCCGAGGAACTCGCGTTGCCGGCCTTCGGCGAGCACGCTCACCGAGAGGTGGAAACGGCCGAGGTAGGCGGCCCAGTCGGTCGCCCGGTGACCGGACAACGGCGAGCCGGAGATCACCCGCGAGTCGACGTCGTCGACCTCTCCGCGCACCAGGTCCTCGGTGTTCGCACCCAACCGCGTCGTGATGAGCCGCGGACGGTGCACCAGCGGGCCGCCGAGCGAGATCACACGCGTCGGGTCCAGCCGCCCGCTGGTGAACAGCCGCCCGATGGCGATCGCATCCTGGTAGTTGAGATGCCAGACCGAGCGTTTCGCGCCCACCGGGAACAGGTGGTGGATGTGGGTGCCGACCAGGCCGGCCGGGTGCGGGCCGTCGAAGGTCGCCACCCGGCAGTCGTCGATAGCCGGCAGTTGCGGCTCGTGCCCCGGCGCCACGCACACGAACAACGGTCCCTCGTAGAGCCTGCGCAGCACGCGCAGGCCGTCGGCGAAAGCCTCCCCGGCCTGTTCGAGCACCACGGCCGGCGCCGCCGCGAGCGGGTTGGTGTCGATCGCGGTCACGAACACCGCGTCCGGCGTGCTCGCCGGGTCGGGCACCTTGCTGTAGGGGCGGGTGCGCAGCGCCGTCCACAACCCCGAGCGCAGCAGGTTGCCCTGCACCTGCTCGCGGGTCAGGCCGTCGAGGGCGGCGCGCTCGAAGGCTTCGAATGCCTCCTCTTCGTCGCCCTCGAGGCGAACGATCACTGCCTGCAGCGCACGGCGCGCACCGCGAGCGATGTCCACCACCTCGCCCGCGCCGGGGGAGGTGTAGTGCACGTCGGCGAAACGCTTGTCGCTGAACAGGGGCTGGCCCAGCTTGACGCGATCGCCGACCTGCACCTGCATGGTGGGCTTGAGGCCGACGTAATCGCCGCCGAGCACGGCGACCTTCGACACCTCGGGGCCGGCGTCGATGACCTGTTGCGGAGTTCCGGTGAAAGGCAGATCGAGGCCGCGCCGGGTGGTTATCTGCATATCTGGGGTGCGGTCTTCGGTTGGACGCCGTGTGAGCGCCGGGACAGGCGGATTCGGTGCCGGAGATTCGGGCCGAGCGGAACGCTGCGAGCCTCGCCATGCAATGACGCGAGGCGAATCAGCGCCCGCGCGCGCCTGCTGCCGGCAACCGTCATCGAACGGATTGCTCGCACGAACGTCATCACTCGGAAGGTAGCCCGCTGCTCGTAGGGCTCGGATTCTAAATCAGCCGCTTCGGTGCAGCAACGCACTTGCCGAACAGGGCGTTGCTGGCTAAGGTTCCGCCCTCGCGCCGGCGGGCGCCGCGGGCAGTCGAAACATGCAGATCCACAACGTGTGCGTACTCGGCGGTACCGGTTTCGTCGGGGCCTGGCTGGTGCACGCGCTGCACGAGGCCGGCAAGAGCGTGCGCGTGCTGACCCGGCGTCGCGAGCGACACCGCCACCTGCTCGTGCTGCCCCGCGTCGAGCTCGTGGAGGCCAACGTATACGACGTGCGGCAACTCGGCGAGCAGTTGCGCGGGATGGACGCCGTCGTCAACCTCGTCGGCGTCCTCAACGATTCACGCCGGCCCGGGCACGGGTTTCGCGACGTGCACGTCGCTCTCACCCGCCAGGTGGTGCAGTGTTCGCTGGACGCCGGCGTCAGGCGCCTGCTGCACATGAGCGCCCTGCACGCCGATGCCGGCAGCGGCAGCAGCCTCTACCTGCGTACCAAGGGCGAGGCCGAGAACCACGCCCACACCTTCGCCGGCCGCCGCCTGGCCGTCACCAGCTTTCGCCCTTCGGTGATCTTCGGCCCCGGCCTGAACGGCGCCGGCGACGGCCTGTTCAATCGCTTCGCCCGCCTGCTGCGCCTCACCCCGGTGCTGCCGCTGGCCTGCCCGAACGCCCGTTTCGCGCCGGTGTACGTAAAAGACGTGACGCGCAGCTTCGTGCAGGCGCTGGAGTCGCGCGCGAGCTTCGACCGCCACATCGACCTGTGCGGGCCGGAGGTCTTCACCTTGCGCGAGATCGTCGAGTACACGCGCGAGCTGATCGGCGCACGCACGCTGATCGTCCCCCTGCCCGACTGGTTGAGCCGCGTGCAGGCGACGCTGCTCGAGTTCGCGCCCGGCAAGCCCTTTACGCGCGACAACTACGATTCCCTGCAGACCGACAGTGTCTGCGAAGACGCCGACCCGCAGCCGACGCCGGTCGGCGCCGTCGTCCCCCATTACCTGAGGCCGTCCAGCCGCCATCACCGCTACCAGTCCTGGCGCCGCCAGGCCGGGCGCTGACTCAGCCGCCGCCCAGTTCCGCGAGCCTCGCCGCGCGTGCCGCGGGCTGCAGCGCCCCGAGTTCGGCCACGGCTGCGTAGAAAGCCGGGAAGTCCCGGTGCGCGCGCTCGAACAGGCCGGCGAACCCCGCCACATGATCGTTGTAGGTGGCCACCAGCGCGAGGCGGGCGTTGTTGAGCGGCCTGTCGAACCAGTTGTCGTAACCCCCGTAGCCGCCCCAGCGCCGTTTGAGGTCCGCGTACCCGGCGCGCAGGCGCGCGAACGCACTCTCCTTGGCGGTTCGCATCGCTTCGGCGCCCGCATCGCTCGCGTAGAGCGTGGCGAGTTCCGCCCGCGTCGCACGCAGCAGCGCCGCGAATGCCCGGCGGCGTTCGATGCGTTCGGCGTACGCCGCCAGATCCTCCGGGGTGGCGGTCGCCTGCAGCCAGCGGCGCACCCCTTCGTCCTGCACGAACACCGCGAAACTCTCGTTGAACGCCGCATCGTCCTTGACCCACACCTGCTGGTGCGCCAGCTCGTGGAAGATCACCCCGGCGAGGCGCGTGTCGTGCCACGCGAGCATGGTGTTGAGCAGCGGGTCGTCGAACCAGCCGAGCGTGGAGTAGGCAGTGGCGGGATTGACGAAGACATCGAGGCGCTGCCCCGCGAGGCCGGCGGCAAACGCCTCCGCCTCGGCCTCGGAGTAGTAGCCGCGGTAAGGCACGCAGCCGGCGATCGGGAAGCACCACTGGCGCGCCGCGACGGAGAATTCCTCGGTGGCGATGACGTTCCAGGTCACGTACCGCCGCTCGATGTCCGCATAGCTGCGGTAGGAGCCGTTGTCGGGCAGGCCGAGTTCCCGGCTGGCGAAATCGCGGGCCGCCAGCGCCGACCGCAGGCGCTCGCGCAATGCGGGGTCGGTGGCCTCGGCGGCCAGCAGCCGGTCGATCGGCTGGCGCCGGGAGACGATGTCGAGATGCCCGCTGACGGCCTGGGCGTAGTAACCGAGCGTGGTGCAACCGCCGAGGCCGGTCGCGGCCGCGCCGAGCAGGGCGGCGAGCAGGGTGCGGCGCAGCAGCGTCGCCGCACGCCGAGGCGCGCACCCGCCCGGGCTCGCGAGC
>JBFJWO010000510.1:0-3547 GCA_041623575.1 Gammaproteobacteria bacterium | reverse complement strand
TCACCGCCACGGGCAGTCGCGCCAGGCGCAGGACCAGCGGGTTGTAGTTGTCGCGCAGGGAGCGCGCCAGGTCCGGGCGCGTGCCCGACTCGATCTGGGCGCGGCGCTCGGACAGGTCCTGCCCGGCACAGAACGCCCGGCCGCTGCCGGTCAACACCAGCGCACGGATTTCGAGGGCGCCGTCGATGCCGTCTTCGACCTCGGCGAGCGCCGCGCGCAACGCCTCGTGCATTTCGCGGTTCAGGCTGTTGCGTTTCTCGGGCCGGTCGAGCGTGAGCGTGGCGACGTGGTCGCTGACCTCCAGGCGCAGTGTGTCGTAGCGTTTCACGGTGTCCGTCGGTGGAGGCGCGCCGCAGCGCTGCTAGCGGGCCATCGCCTTGTCAGTCGCCCGGCCGGGTCTGGCGGTTTGTCCCGTCGCTGCCACGCGCCGCCCGGGGGTCGTCGCCCGCCATCAGCACGACGCGTCCGCGGACCTTGCCCTGCTTGAGGTCGGCGAGCGCGTCGTCGACCTCCTCGAGCGGGCGCGTGGTCACCGGCAGGTCCGGCAGAGCGCCGCTGCGCGCGATCGCCATGAGCTCGTGCATCTCGGCCAGGCTGCCGACGTAGGAACCGATCACGGTGACGGCCTTCATGGCAATCAGCGCCGGCGACACCGCTACGGCGCCGCCGAACAGGCCGACGCAGACCAGCCTGCCGCCCTTGGCGAGCGCCTTGAAGCCGAAGTCGAACGACGTATCTGCGCCGACGAAATCGACCGCCGCGGCCACCCCGCCCCGGGTGGCCTTGACCAGCGATTTCACCGCACCGTCGGCCGACGGGTCGATCACCTCGCCGGCGCCCGCCTCGCGCGCCAGGTCCCACTTGCGCTGGTCGGTCTCGGCGACGATCGGCGCGATGCCGTAGAGCTCTTTGGCCAGGCGCACGCCCGAGAGCCCGACGCCGCCCGCGCCGATGATCAGCAGCGGGTCGCCGGCGGCCAGCCCGGCGACCTTGCGCAGCGCGCTGTAGGCGGTGAGCCCGGAGCAGGCGTAGGTGCAGGCCTGCTCCGGCGCCAGCGGGTCGAATTCCAGCAGGTAACGGGCATCGGGGACGACGACGTACTGCGCGAAACCACCGTCGCGGTGCACGCCGAGCGCAGCCGGGCGGTTGCACAGGTGCTCGTTGCCCGCCGCGCACAGTGTGCACTCGCCGCAGCCGATCCACGGGAAGACGACGCGCCGATCGCCGGGCGCCACGCCCGAGGCCTGCGCCCCCAGCGCGGTGACGCGCCCGAGGATCTCGTGGCCCAGCGTGCGCGGCGGGGAGATGATGCGCTCGGCGTCGAGTCTGGCCCCGCCGCCGAGGTCGAAGTACCCGTCGTGCAGGTGCACGTCGCTGTGGCAGGCGCCGCAGGCAACGACCTGCAGGACGACTTCGCCACCGTGCGGTTGCGGGATGTCGTGCTCGACCGCCGCCAGCGGCTCGCCGAACGAGCGGACCTGGTAACTCTTCATGGCTCTCTCTCCGACAGACAGATGATCGGCGTACGCACGGACCTCACACCCGCTCCCAATCGAAGTCCGCCCGGCTGCCGGTGCCGAAGACCTTGAGCGCACCGCCTTCGCCGACCGCGTTCGGACGGGTGAAGATCCAGTTCTGCCAGGCCGACAGGCGACCGAACACACGCGTCTCCATCGTCTCGTAGGGACCGAACCGCAGGTTGGCCTCGAGGCCGGTGAGGGCATCGGGCGAGAGGCTGGCGCGCTCTTCGATCGCGATGCGTATCTCGTCTTCCCAGTCGATGTCGTCCGGCGCCTGCGTGACCAGGCCGAGGGCCAGGGCTTGCCGGGCGGACAGCGGTGTGCCGAGCGCCGCGCGGGCGGCGGCAATCGGTGCCTGCTCTTTGTAGAAGCGCGCCTCGATGCGCGACAGGCGGTTGACCATGGCGTAGCTGCCGAAATTCATCGGCGACACGGCGATCTTCGGCGCGTCGGCCGCCTCGACGTCCAGCATGTAACTGCGGTCGGCCGCCAACGCGAGTTCCATCAGCGTGCCGGCGAAGCAGGAGCCCGGCTCGATGATGGCGAACAGGGTGCGCGAGGAGACGTCCAGGCGTGCCAGGGTCCGGCGCAGCATGCCGATCACCTCGCGCACGAACCAGTTGCCGGCGTGCCGGTCGAGCGCGGCGTCCACCGCCAGCACCTTGCCGGCGTCGCCCCGGGTCTCGAGCAGCCAGGTCCCTACGTCGAGGTCGTTGGTGCGCAGCATCAGGATCGCGTCGTCGAGCTCGCGGGCCATCTGCAGCGGCCACCACGACGTACCGGCCGCGAGGATCGCTTCGACGTCGTCGGGCTGCGCCTCGTCCGGCGCCGAGACGGTGAGGGTGGCGGTGCGCCGCTCGCGGTCGAGCGTGGCATCGACGAAACGGTAGTGATAGCCGCTGTCGTCGAAGCGGCGCTCGAGCGGGGTCAGCGCCACGCCTTGCGCATCGCCCGGCCGATCGCTGTCGGCGGCCAGCGCCTCGGCGCGCTGGCGCACGGCGTGCGCGAACGCGCTCGACCTGGCGGATTCGTCGATCAGCCGCCACTGCTCGGCGCGCCCGGCGCGAACGCCCTCGGTCAGCGTGCAGAAGATGTCGGCGTGGTCGTGGCGGACCCTGCGTTTGTCGGTCAGGCGCGTCAGGCCGCCGGTGCCGGGCAGCACGCCGAGCAGCGGCACCTCGGGCAGGCTGACGGCGGAGGAACTGTCGTCGACGAGCAGGATGTGGTCGCAGGCGAGCGCAAGCTCGTAACCGCCGCCGGCGGTGGTGCCGTTGCAGGCCGCGAGGAACCTGATCCCGGAGTGGCGGCTCGCGTCCTCGATGCCGTTGCGCGTTTCGTTGGTGAACTTGCAGAAGTTCACTTTCCACGGGTGAGTGGACTTGCCGAGCATGTAGATGTTGGCGCCGGAGCAGAAGATACGGTCCTTGCCGCTGGTGATCACCACCGAGCGCACCTCGGGGTGCTCGAAGCGGATGCGCTGCAGGGCGTCGTGCAGTTCCATGTCGACCCCGAGGTCGTAGGAATTGAGCTTCAACTCGTAGCCGGGCCTGAGCCCGCCTTTTTCGTCGACGTCCAGGGTCAGGGTCGCGATCGGCCCGTCGCACGCGAGGCGCCAGTGGCGGTAGCGATCCGGATGGGTCTGGTAATCGATGAGCGGCTCGTTTTCCGCTTTCTGTTCGTCGACTCGGGTCATGACATTCTCCGGACTGTCAGGCCAGCGCGGCCTGGTGCGCTGGCAGCAGTATTCACCCCTCGCGCCCGAGGTGTCGGCGATCGGTTGCGTCTTGCGCTTCGCCGATCGACACCTCGCGGCCCGCGCAGCGGCACACTCAGCGCCATACGCGGTCTGCAATCCGCAGCCAGTTCTCACCCAGTATCCCCTTCACGTCGGCCACGTCGTAGCCGCGTCCAAGTAGCAGTTCGGTGAGCCTCGGCACCTGCTCGGGCGCCGCGTAGTTGATCTGTGGCCAGGGGACGTCGCCCGGGTGGGGCGGGTTCCATGCGCTCGGGCTGGTCACTTCCCGGTG
>JBFJWO010000509.1:0-3553 GCA_041623575.1 Gammaproteobacteria bacterium | reverse complement strand
CGGGCCTCGATGTTCATGTGCACGTCCTCGAGCGCCACCGACCAGTCGAACTCGCCGCGCTCGATGTCCGCGGCGATCGCTTCGAGCCCCGACTCGATGAGCTTCAACTCCCCGGTGTCCAGCAACCCGATGCGCTGCAGCATGCGCGCGTGAGCAATCGAGCCGCGGATGTCCTGGCGGTACAGCCGCCGATCGAACGTCACCGAAGCGGTGAATCGCTGCACGAACGCATCGGTGGCCTCGCCGAAACGCCCGCCCCAGAGGCGGTTTTGCGCGGAATCGTCTTGCTGGTGCTGTGTCATGAGGTGCCTGGTGCCGGGGCGCTGGTGAATACCGGCGCGAGGGTGTGCCACAATGCCGCCCGTCAGGCCGGGCGGGCGGAGTATAGCAGCGCCGCGCGCCGGCGCGGGAGCGGGAGAGCGGCCGATAGCCTCGACAGCCGATAACGAAACGGCGGATTTTCTGCCCGACTTCTGTTCGCGGTGGAACCTGCTGCTGGTCATCCTGATCGCCGAACTGCTCGCCATCGTTCTCGCGGTGGCGCAGCCCGGCCCGTGGGTGGATCGGCTGCGCTACCTGGCGATCGCCTCGCTGTTCATCCAGTGGGTCGCCCTCACCGACGCGGCGCTGTTGTGCAGCGCTCGCGGGCTGCTGCACTCGCTCGGCGGGCGCCTGGCGGCCATCGTCCTGTTCCTCGTGCTGCAGGGCGTGACCCTCGCGTTCACCCTGTTCGCCTGGTGGCTGACCGAGATCACGGCGCTCGCGCTGGCATTGCCCGAGGGCTGGCTGCTGGAGCGGGTGATCAGCAACGGGTTGATCAGCGCCACCGTGACCGCGGTGGCGCTGCGTTATTTCTACGTCCAGCACCAGTGGAAGCTCAACGTGCAGGCCGAGGCGCGCTCGCGGATCGGCGAACTGCAGGCGCGCATTCGCCCGCACTTCCTGTTCAACAGCATGAACACGATCGCGAGCCTGGCGCGCACCGACCCGGTGAAGACCGAGCAGGCGGTCGAAGACCTCGCCGAGGTGTTTCGCGCCACCCTCACGACGCGCGATCAACTGACCCTGGCCGAGGAACTGGAGCTCGCGCGCAGCTACCTGCGCATCGAGGCGCTGCGCCTCGGCGAGCGGCTGCGGGTGGACTGGCGCCTGGAGGTCGACCCCGAAGCGCTGGTACTGCCCGCGTTGACCCTGCAGCCGCTGGTGGAGAACGCCGTCTATCACGGTATCGAAGGCTTGCCGGACGGCGGGCTGATCACCATCTCGGCGCGGTTACAGGGCAGGATCGTGACCATCGAGATCACCAACCCGGTGCCGTCCTCCGGACGCCGCTCGGGTGGCAACCGCATCGCGCTCGCCAATATCCGCCAGCGCCTGCAGCTCATGTTCGCCGGGCACGAGCCGTTGGAGACCGTCGAGGCCGACGGCGTGTTCACCGTGCGCCTGCGCCTGCCGGCGGAACGCGCCCGGCGGCGCGAGGTGCCGGCGCCGAGGCCGGGCGGAGAGCAACCGGCGTGAGAGTGCTGGTGGTCGACGACGAACCGCTGGCCCGGGCCCGGCTGTGCTCGCTGATCGAGGAGATCCCCGAAACGGAAGTCGTCGGTGAGGCGGGTAACGGCCGTGACGCGGTGGAACGCGCCGGTGCGCTGGCGCCCGACGTGGTGCTGCTGGACATCCGCATGCCGGGTATGGACGGACTCGAGGCGGCGCGTCACCTGGCGGCCGCCGAGACGCCGGCGGCGGTGATCTTCACCACCGCCTACGACGATCACGCGCTGGCCGCGTTCGAGGCCAGGGCGGTGGACTACCTGCTGAAGCCGGTCCGCGGTTCGCGGCTGCGCGAGGCACTGGCCCACGCCGCGCGCCACACCCGTGCGCAGCTCGCGACCTTGCGCGAGCAGGCGCGGGAAGAACGGTCCGGCGGGCGCACCCACCTCTGCGCGCGGGTGCGCGACAACCTGCAACTGGTCGCCATCGAAGACGTCTATTATTTTCTCGCCGAGCACAAGTACATCACGGTGCGCCACAAGGAGGGCGAAGTGCTGATCGAAGAGCCCCTGAAAGACCTCGAGCGGGAGTTCGCCGAGCGTTTCGCGCGCGTGCACCGCAATGCGCTGGTCGCCGTCGACTATGTCGCGGGCCTCGACAAGACCGCCGACGGGCGCCAGTGCATCCGCCTGCGGGGCGTCGACGACCAGGTCGAGGTCAGCCGCCGCCACCTGCCCGCGGTGCGCAAGCGCCTGCGCAACCGTTGAGGAGCGTGACCCGCCCGTGAGTACGCTGAGAATCGCCACCCGCAAGAGCCCGCTGGCCCTGTGGCAGGCCGAGCACATTGCCGCGCAGTTGCGCGCCGCGCACCCCGACCTGCAGGTCACGCTGCTGCCGCTGACCACCGAGGGAGACGTGCGACTGGACAGCCCGCTGGCGCAGATCGGCGGCAAGGGGCTGTTCATCAAGGAGTTGGAGCGCGCGATGCTGGCCGGCGAAGCGGACCTCGCGGTGCATTCGATGAAAGACGTGCCGGCCCGGTTGCCCGAGGGTTTCGCGATCGCCGCCGTCACCTCGCGCGAAGACCCGCGCGACGCGTTCGTCTCCAACGCCTTCGCGGCGTTCGACGAGCTGCCGCAAGGGGCGCGCGTCGGCACCTGCAGCCTGCGGCGCCAGGCGCAACTGCTGGCCGGGCGCCCGGACCTGCGGGTCCTGCCCCTGCGCGGCAACGTCAACACCCGCCTGGCCAAGCTCGACGCCGGCGATTACGACGCCATCGTGCTCGCCTGTGCCGGCCTGCGGCGGCTCGGCCTCGACGAGCGCATTCGCGAGCCGATCGACCCGCGGCGCTCGCTGCCCGCCATCGGTCAGGGGGTAATGGGCATCGAGTGCCGCGCGGGCGACGACGACACGCACGAGCGCGTGCAGGCGATCGCCGACGGCGACGCGGCGCTGTGCATCGAGGCGGAGCGTGCTTTCGGGCGGCGCCTGGCGGCCAATTGCCAGGCCCCGGTAGCCGGGCACGCCCGCTTGAGCGGCACCGGCGGGTTGCACCTGCAGGGGCTGGTCGCGCACCCGGATGGCTCACCGCTGATCGCCGAGGCGATCGAGGGCCCGGCGAGCGACGCCTCGGCGTTGGGGGAGGCGCTTGCCGAGCGGGTGCTGGGGCGCGGCGCGGCGGCGATCCTCGCCGCGTTGTGAGCCGGCTCGGCGGGCTGCGGGTGCTGGTCACCCGGCCCGATCCCGAAGGCAGCTCGCTGGCCACGGCGATCCGCGCGGCCGGCGGGCAGGCGGTCTGCTTTCCGGCCATGGCGATCCGTGCCCTCGCGCCCGACGCCACGCTGGATCGGCTGGCAAACGGGTTTCCGCAACGGCCCCTGAGCGTCTTCGTGAGCCGCAACGCCGTGCGCTACGGCGTCGCCTGGCTGCGCGAGCGATCGTTGTGGCCGGCGGCACTCGCCGGGGACCTAGCCGCGGTGGGCGGCGGCAGCGCGGCCGAACTGGCCAGCCACGGTGCCGTGAACATCATCGTGCCCCACGGCGCGACCGGCGCCGATGCGCTGCT
>JBFJWO010000508.1:0-3554 GCA_041623575.1 Gammaproteobacteria bacterium | reverse complement strand
GGGGCCGATGTCGAGGATCAGGTCGTCGGCGGCGACCTCGGCCACCGCCTTGCGCACCGCCGTCGCCTGCTCGGAGATCTCGGTGGCGCAGACAACGTCGGTGGGCAGCGGGATGTCGCCCCCGCGCGCCCGTGCGGCCGCTCGCAACCGGCGGGCGGTGTCGACGAGGTCGTCCTCGCACAGGGACTTGCCGACCGGCAGGCCCTGCGCCTTGAGAAAGGTATTGGCGATGCCGCCGCCGACGATCAGCTGGTCGACGACGCCGCCGAGCGATTCCAGCACGGTCAGCTTGGTGGACACCTTGGAGCCGCCGACCACCGCCACCAGCGGCCGGGCCGGGGCGTGCAGCGCCTTGCCCAGCGCGCCCAGCTCCGCCGCCAGCAACGGCCCGGCGCAGGCCTGCGGGGCGAACTTCGCGACGCCGTGGGTAGAGGCCTGAGCGCGGTGGGCGGAACCGAACGCGTCCATCACGAACAGGTCGCACAAGGCCGCGTAACGTTTCGCGAGCGCTTCGTCGTCGGCCTTCTCGCCGGCGTTGAAACGCACGTTCTCGAGCAGCACGACTTCCCCGTCGGCAAGCTGCGGCTCGCGTTCGAGGTAGTCCTCGACCAGGCGTACCGGGCGCCCCAGCAGGCCGGCCAGGTGCTCGGCCACCGGGCGCAGGGAGAACTCCGGCGCCGGGCGGCCTTCCTCCGGGCGCCCGAGATGCGACATCAGCAGCACCCGCGCGCCGCCCGCGAGCGCTGCCTCGATGCTCGGCAGGCTCGCCCGGATACGCTGATCGGACGCGACCCGGCCATCCTTCAACGGCACGTTCAAGTCCTCGCGGATCAGCACCCGCCGCCCGGCCAGCGGCAGGCCGGTCATCTCGAGCACGGCCATGGCGCTCTAGCGGGCGTTCACTAGCGCGACGGTGGTGTCGAGCATACGGTTGGAGAAACCCCACTCGTTGTCGTACCACGCGCAGACCTTGACCAGCCGCCCGGCGACCTTGGTCAGCGGCGACTCGTAGGTGGAGGAAGCCGGGTCGTGGTTGAAGTCGATCGACACCAGCGGCTCCTCGTTGAACGCCAGCACCCCTTTCAGGTCGCCGTCGGCGGCATCGCGCAGCACGCTGTCGATCTCGTCCTTGCTGGTGTCGCGCGCGGCGGTGAAGGTGAGGTCCACCAGCGAGACGTTGATCGTCGGCACGCGGATCGCGAACCCGTCCAGCTTGCCGTTGAGCTCCGGCAGCACCAGCCCGACGGCGGCGGCCGCACCGGTCTTGGTCGGGATCATGGACATGGTGGCCGAGCGCGCCCGGCGCAGGTCCGAGTGATAGACGTCGGTCAGCACCTGGTCGTTGGTGTAGGCGTGGATGGTGGTCATCAGGCCGTGCTCCACCCCGATCGCGTCGTGCAGCGGCTTGACCAGCGGCGCCAGGCAGTTGGTGGTGCACGAGGCATTGGAGATGACCGTGTGCGAGGCCTTCAGGGTCTTGTGGTTCACGCCGTAGACGATGGTGGCATCGACGTCCTTGCCGCCGGGCGCGGAGATGATGACCTTTTTGGCCCCGCCCGCGAGATGGGCCGAGGCCCTTTCCTTGCTGGCGAACAACCCGGTCGCCTCGTGCACGACGTCCACGCCCAGCTCGCCCCACGGCAGCTTCGAGGGATCGCGCTCGGCCAGCACCCGGATGCGGTCGCCGTTGACCACCATGGCGTCGCCGTCGACCGAGACCTCGCCCGGGAAGCGCCCGTGGGCGGTGTCGTACTTGGTGAGGTGCGCGTTGGTGGCCGGGTCGCCGAGGTCGTTGACCGCGACGATCTGGATCTCGCCGGTGCGCCCGGATTCGTAGAGGGCGCGCAGCACGTTGCGCCCGATCCGGCCGTAACCGTTGATTGCGACTTTGATAGGCATGACTGGAGTCCTTGGTTTGAGGTCAGGAACGATCGCCGATTGTACGCCGAACCGCCTCGGCGACGTTGCCGGCGGTCAAACCGAAGTGCTCGAAGACCGCCTTGGCGGGCGCCGACTCGCCGAAGCTGTCGATGCCCACCACCTCGCCGTCGAGACCCACGTACCGGCGCCAGTACGCCGTGACGCCCGCCTCGACCGCGACCCGCGCCCGCAGCCTCGGCGGCAGCACCGCCTCGCGGTACTCGGGGGGCTGGGCATCGAACGCGTCGGTGCTCGGCATGGAGACGACGCGCGCGTGCACGCCCTCCCCTGCGAGGGTCTCGGCCGCCTCCACGGCGAGCGCAACCTCCGAGCCGGTGGCGATGATCACTGCCTGCGGCTCGCCTTCGGGCTCGCGCAGGACGTAGCCGCCGCGGGCGATCTCGCCGATCTGCGCTTCGCTGCGCGGCTGGTGCGGGAGACCCTGGCGGGAGAACAGCAGGCAGGTGGGGCCGTCGCGACGCTCGATGGCCGCGCGCCAGGCGACGGCCGACTCGACGGCATCGCACGGCCGCCACAGGGACATGCGCGGGATCAGCCGCAGCGTCGCGGCCTGCTCCACCGCCTGGTGCGTCGGGCCGTCCTCGCCGAGGCCGATCGAATCGTGGGTATAAACGAAAATGCTGCCCACGCCCATCAGGGCCGCCATCCGCACGGCGTTGCGCGCGTACTCGGAGAACATCAGGAAGGTCGCGGCGTACGGGATCACGCCGCCGTGCAGCGCCATCCCCGACGCAATCGCGGTCATGGCGAACTCGCGCACGCCGAAATACACGTAGTTGCCGTCGTAGTCGCCGGCGCGCACCGGCTTCGAGCCCGACCAGACGGTCAGGTTGGAGCCGGCCAGGTCGGCCGACCCGCCGGCCAGTTCCGGCAGCAGCGGCCCGTAGCCGTTCAGCGCGTTCTGCGAGGCCTTGCGGCTGGCGATGGTCTCGCCCGCGGCCGCCACTTTGGCGACGAACGCGTCCGCCTGCGCCGCCCAGTCCGCGGGCAGGCGTCCGGACAGGCGGCGTTGCAGTTCCTCCGCCAGGTCGGGATGCGCCGCCGCGTAGGCCGCCACGCGCTCGCGCCACTCGGCTTCCGCGCGGGCCCCGCGAGGGCGGGCATCCCAGCCGGCGTAGATCGCCGGCGGCACCTCGAACGGTGGCGAGGTCCAGCCGAGGGTCTCGCGCGCCAGCGCCACCTCGTCCTCGCCGAGCGGCGCGCCGTGGCTGCTTTCCTTGCCCTGCTTGTTCGGCGAACCCCAGCCGATGACGGTCCGGGCACAGATCAGCGACGGCTTGCCGGTGGCCGCGCGCGCCTCCTCGAGCGCGGCGGCGATCGCAGCCGGGTCGTGGCCGTCCACACCGCGCACCACGTGCCAGCCGTAGGCCTCGAAACGCGCCGGGGTGTCGTCCGTGAACCAGGCCTGCACCTCGCCGTCGATGGAAATGCCGTTGTCGTCGTAGACCGCGATCAGCTTGCCGAGGCCCAGGGTCCCGGCGAGCGAACAGGCCTCGTGGGAGATCCCCTCCATCAGGCAGCCGTCGCCGAGGAACACGTAGGTGTGGTGGTCGACGACACGGTGCCCGTCGCGGTTGTAGCGCGCCGCCAGCATCGCCTCGGTCAACGCCATG
>JBFJWO010000507.1:0-3571 GCA_041623575.1 Gammaproteobacteria bacterium | reverse complement strand
GCTTCCTCGGCGATATTGGCCAGGCTGAAGTAGATGGAGAACGCGCGGATCACCTGCTCGAGCGTTTCGATGTCGAGGCCGTCGATCAGGCGCATCAGGCGCCGGCGCCGCGCCTCGTCCTCGCTGCGGCGCAACCGGATGTAGCCCTTGCGCAGCGTCTCGACCGTGTCGAACACCCGCGGGCCGGCATGCTCGCGCAGGACATTGCCGAGCAGTTCCCCGTACAGCTTGACGCGCGCGCGCAGCTTGCGATCGTGGGACTCGCGCGCGGCATTCATCGCGTCGACGCCGCGGCGGCGAACAACGAGGGCGTGCCCTGCTCGTGGTCGAGCAGCCAGCGCTTGGCGGCCAGGCCACCCCCGAAACCGGTGAGCCCGCCGTCGGCGCCGATCACCCGGTGACACGGCACGACGACGGGCAACGGATTGGCCCCGTTGGCAGCGCCGATCGCGCGGCTCGCGCTCGCCCGCCCGAGGCGACGGGCCAGTTCGCCGTAGCTCACGGTGCGGCCGTAGGGAATGCGTTGCAGCGCGTGCCAGACCTCGAGCTGAAAGGCCGTGCCGGCCGGGTTGAGGTCGAGGTCGAACGCGCGCCGCTCGCCGGCGAAGTACTCGCGCAGTTGCCGGGCCGCGTCCGCGAAAACCGCCTCGTCGTGCACCCACTCGGGTGCCGGCTGCCGCGCATGGCTGCCGCACGGCAGGTTGATCAGCTGCAGGCCGTCGGCATCGCCGGCCAGCAGGAGATCGCCCAGGGGGCTGTGGAAGTAGCAGTAGTTCACGCCGGGCTCCGGGTTGCGCGCGCCGCAACCGCCGGCTTCACGCACGTCAATCGAGTCGGTGCGAACGCGAGCGGCGGTGGCGCTCGCGCTGGTCGTCGTGCAGGTAGATCTCCGTGGTGACGACCGACGCGTGACCGAGGTTATCACGGACGTCGGTGAGAGGCATGCCGGCGTCGACCATGCTGGTCCCGTAGGTATGGCGCACCCAGTGGGAGCTGGCGCGGCGCAGGCGCGCCGCGTGGGTCGCGTCCTCGCCGAGGTTGCGCGCTTCGAGCAGCGCCGCGGCGGCACCGAAGGCGCTCTGCACGATCTCCGAGACCCGCCGCACACTGACGGGCTTGCGGGGTTCGAAGCGACCGTCGCGGCGCAGACCCGGTACCAGCGCCGCCGGCTCGCCGACGGTGGGCAGCGCCGGGCTCAGCCCGAGCTGGCGCCGCACATCGGCCAGCACGCCCAGGAACTCGTCCGGCACCGGGATGTCCCGGCGCTTCTCGCCCTTGCCGATCACCCGCAGGAACCACATCTCCTCGCCGCCGTCCTTCTCGCAGTAGAAATCGCCCATGCGATGGCCGGCCGCCTCGGAGATGCGCAACCCCAGGTAGTAGTAGAGCTGCAGCACGAAGCGCGCGCGCAGCCACGCATTTCGCTCGCGCGGCGCGCCGGCTTCGGCGAAGCGCTCGCTGAGCACCTGCAGCGCGGCCACCAGGGTCTCGCGCGGCAGGTGGCGGTCGCGAAAACGCGGCCGGCGCTGGCGTGTCGCCGGCGGCATCGGGTTCACGTCCGCGTAACGCTTGCGGGTGAGGTAGCCGAAAAAGCTCGACAGGGCGCGCTCGGCACGCGCCACCGAGTTCTCGCTCAGCGGGCCGGCAAACGGCCGCCACGCCGGGTTGAGCGCGCCGTTCGGCTTGCGCCGGCGGTGTTTGCGCCCCTGCTTGTCACGCCACTGCGGCGGCGGGTGGCCGAGAAACCGGCGGTAGCGCCGGAAATCGGTTTCCTTGAGCGCGGTCAGGGTCTGCCCGGCCTCGTGCACGCACCACAGGCACAGGCGTTCGATTTCCTTGGCGTAGCTGCTGCGCGTGCCGGCGGACTTCTCGCGCAGGTGGTCGAGGAACTCCGCGACGGCCTCGGCGTCGTCGCGCGCGCGGATCGTCGGCTCGGAGCCGGCGCGGTTCCAGCCGCTGGCGGCGAACAGCGGATAGTCGCCGAGGGCGAACTCGGACGGGTCGTCGAGGTACAGCGGTACGATGGTCGGTTTGCCGGTCACAGGACTTGACAGGGTACTGGAGGTTTAGCCTCCAGCTCAATGAAATTCCTTGGAATACTAGTTCAGCACACCCGACGTTGGCAAGCCGACGGAGGGCGTGGGCGCAGGGACGGGCTACAGACCGCGCGCTCGGCGACCGCTAACGCGACACGGACGCAAGCGGGAGACGAGCATGGCGATTATCGGGCGGGTATGGCTGGCGGCACTGCTCGCGGCGTCGCCGGCACAGGCGGCGGAGGCCCTGCGCCTGCACCTCGGCGTCGCCGGGGAGATGGCGTGGGAGAAAGCGAACGGTGAGCACACCGGCGGCCATTTCGCCAGCCCGGTCGGCATGGTCGAACTCAGCTGGCGGCCGTCGCCGAACCTCGACCTGTTCGTGCGGCACCTCTCCTCGTTGCCCGATCGCACCGACAACTTCGGCGTCAACCTGATGGGCCTCAGGGTGTCGTTCGGCAACTGAGGCCGCGCGCTAACCCTGGGTGCGCTCTGCCAGCGTGTAGTCGCGCACCACCTCGGCCACGCGAATACGGAAATCGGCGAACAGTCGCGAGCGCCCTTCGGCCTGCGCCTCTCGATGCTGGCGGTGCTCGTACCAGCGCCGGATAGCCGCCTCGTCGCGCCACACCGACAGCGACAGCAGCTTGCCCGGCTCGCTCAGGCTCTCGAAGCGCTCGACCGAGACGAAACCTTCGATCTGCTCGAGCTCGGCGCGCAGGCTCGCCGCCAGCTCGAGATAGGTGTCGCGGCAACCGGCGCGCGGCCAGACTTCGAAAATCACGGTATGCATGTTCGTTTGCCTCCCCGGTGGCTCGTCATCGCACGCGTCTAGATCCAGCGGCCGCGAAAGATCGCCAGCCAGCGCCAGAAGCTCAGGATGTCGGCGAGCGCCGCGGCGACGTAGGTGAGCGCCGCGGCACGCAGCACGCGCCGCACCGCACGTTCCTCGCCCGGCGCCACGTAGCGACCCTGTTCGATGATCGGCAGGGCGCGCGCGAAACTCGCGTCCCACTCGAGCGGCAGGGTCATGACGTGGAAGGCCACGCGGGTCAGGAACAGCACCAGCCCGGCGCCCAGCATCAGGGCCGCGGCCACCGGCGTGCGCAGCAGTCCGGTCAGCAACGGCATGGCGGCCAGCGCCATCACGGCCATGCGCTCGAGCGTGCGCACCCGGGGATAGAGGTCGGTGCGCAGGGCCAGCCAGCGATTGCCGTCGCGGTGCTGCAGCGCGTGACCGACCTCGTGCGCCGCCACCGCGACCGCGGTCAGCGACTTGCCGTTGAAGTTGCGCTCGCTCAAGCGCACCACGCGCTCGCCCGGATCGTAGTGGTCGCCGCGCCGGTCGGCCAACTCGACGCGCACGTCGGCGAGGTCGTGGTTGTCGAGCAGGTGGCGGGCGAACTCGCCGCCGGTACCGGGCATGCCGGGGATGTGGCCGGCGTGCCGACGCATCACGGCCCACACCCAGGCCTGCGGTGCGAACACCGCGACCAGCAACAGCACGGCGATCACGCCGATCACGGCGGCGTCGC
>JBFJWO010000506.1:0-3588 GCA_041623575.1 Gammaproteobacteria bacterium | reverse complement strand
GCGCGCGCTCCGCGTTCGAACTCATGACCGCGACGACCTCGCCGTGGTCCTGCGCGCGGATCGCGCCGATCATCCATTCCCGCGCGATGGTGCTCGCGCCGATCAGTCCCCAACGGATGGTCATGTTCGGTCGTCTCTGTCGATGTCTGTGCCGGTGCCTGCCGCGGGCGATCATAGCGAACTGGGTGCGGCGATGAACGGTTTCGGCGCGGCGGCGCCACCGGTCGTGGCGGGTGGCCCGGACCTGCGTCAGACCGGTTGCGATCACTCGTTTAGAATTAGTTGTTATTAAACAATTGGATATAGCGTTTTCTTAAACTGATTTATGGCTAGCGCACCGATCGGTGCCGGCACGCCAGCGTTGCAGACGAAGTGCAAGCCCGGCTCTGGCGGGCGAGGAACAGTCGTTGTATTGCTGCTCATCGCCACGGCGCTGCCGGTGCTGGACTGGTTCTCGTGAACCTGAACGCAGCCGGCGCCGGGCGCGACGCGATCCGCCACCCCTATCGATCGACCAGCACCATCCCCGCATAGGCCGCGCGCAGGTAGTTGAGACGCCAGCGCGGCAGCGGGAAACGCCGCGGCGGGTTGCGCATCGGCGCGGGGACCTCGCGCGGGTCCCGCCGCCCGCTCGCCAGGTCGGCGAGCAAGCGCCCGCAGTACGAGCCCATGGCCACGCCGTTGCCGTGGTAGGCAAACGCGGCCCAGGCGTCGGGCCAGTCGCCGAGCGGGCCGACGTAGAGCGAGCGATCGCGCGTCAGGCACACCAGCCCCGACCACGTCCAGGGCGTTTCGACGTCGCGCCAGGCGGGGAACATCCGCTCGAAGTGCCGGCGAATGCTGCGCCTGGTGCGCGCCTGCGCCCCGGGCGAGAGCGACACGGCGCCGCGCATGCCGAACAGGAAGCGCCGGTCGGGCATCAGCCGGAAGTAGTGCAGCAGGTTGCGCGAATCGTAGGCCATCTCCGGCGCGGTCCAGCCCTGGGCGGCGAGTTCGGCGTCGTCCAGCGGGCGGGTCACGGTGACCGTGGACACGGCCGGCAGGTAGCGACCGCTCAGCCACTCGATCCAGCCGTCGGCGCTGTAGCCGTTGGTGGCGATCAGCAGCCTCGCCGCCCGTACCGTCGCCTGCGGGGTCGTCAGTTCGTAGCCGGTGGCGCCGCGGCGCACTGCCGTGACCGGCGTTTCGCCGTAGACGGGCACGCCGGCGTCGAGCGTCGCGCCGAGCAGGCCGTCGAGGTACTTGCGCGGGTTGATGGCGAACCCGTAGGGCAGGTGCAGCGCACCGTGGAACTCAGGTCCGGCCATCCCCAGCGCGGCGAGTTCGGCGCGTTCGCAGTAAGGTGCCTCGACGCCGAGGTGCTCGCGCAACCAGCGTTGCTCGTCGAGTAACTCGCCGAGCACGCCAGGGCGGTGGGCGAGTTGCCACTCGCCGCTGCCGTGGCGATCGACGTCGAGCCGGTAGCGCTCGAGGTTGCCGGCAACCGTGTCGATCGCGGCCGTTTGCGCGGCGAACAGCGCACGCGTCTCCTCGAGCCCGTAGCGGCGCAGCAATGCCTCGCCGGAGAGCTTGACCCCGCCGACGCACACGAAGCCGCCATTGCGCCCGGAGGCGCCCCAACCGGGCGGCGCGGCATCGAATACCGCCACGCCGCGCTCGCCGGCCTCGGCCAGCCCGAGCGCGGCGTTGAGGCCGGTGAACCCGGCGCCGACGATAGCGACGTCGACACTCACTTCCTGTGCGAGCGGCGGGCAGGCACGCGTGCCCTCGACCGTGCTGTTCCAGAAGTTGCCGGGGTCGTAGCGGGGCGCGTAGGCGTTTGCGTGGTAAAGGCGGCGCATGGGTCTCCGGGCCGGGTTCGAGCGTGCCCGGGCAGTCGCGGGCGAAATACAATACACCAGTCCCGGCCCGGTGGAGCACGCCATGAACCGCACTTCGATCACTCGCAGCCCGTGTCGCTGAAGCGCTGGTGGCGCGCGCGCGCCGCGGCGCTGGACGAGTCGGTCTGGCAGGAGGTGCTGCCGACGCTGCCGCTCGCGTGCTGCTACCCGCCGCCGGACGCGCTGCGCTTGCGCGGCGTGGCCGAAGGCCTGCTGGCCGCCAAGAAGTTCGTGGGCGCGCGGGGCTTCGTGCTCGATGCGCACATGCGCCACACTATCGCGCTGCAGGCGGCGGTGCCGGTGCTGAACCTCGGCCTCGAGTGGTACGCCGACTGGTCGACGGTGATCGTCTACCCGGATGCCTTCGAGACCCGCCACGAGCACGTCGACGAGGCCGGCGTGGTGCACGCGGTGGAGCAGGTGCAGAGCGGCGAGGCGTGGCTCGGCGGGCCGGTGGTGCTGGCCTGGCCGGACGTGCTCGAGTACGGGGTGGTGATCCACGAGTTCGCGCACAAGCTGGACATGCTGAACGGCGTGGCCAACGGCATGCCGCCGTTGCACGAGGGCATGAGCCGCCGCGCCTGGACGCGCGCGTTCAGCCGTGCCTACGGCGATTTCTGCGACCGCCTGGATGCCGGTGAACCGGTCGCGTTCGACGAGTACGCGGGCGAGGCGCCGGACGAGTTCTTCGCCGTCGCGAGCGAGGTCTTCTTCATCGAGCCCGAGGTGCTCGTCGAGGTCTACCCGCGGGTCTACACCCAGCTCGTGGCCTTCTACCGTCAGGACCCGCAGGCGCTGCTACGCGGGCGTTGAACGCCGAGGGGCCCGGCGCCGCGGAGAGCGTCAGGGGCCGGCCGCGACGACGGGCCCGGTGGGTGCGTGCCCGGTACGGAAGTCGTTGCCGGCCCGGTCCCGACCGTGCACCAGCCACAGCGGGCGGTTCGCGAAGTCGACCGTGTAGCCGGAACGGTCGGTGGTGGGGATACGCCCGCGGTCGAACAGCGAGGTGGCCGGCATGTAGCGGATCGCCACCCCGGCGCGGCGCCGCTCGGAACGGTTCGGGTTGGAGCCGTGCACCAGGTAGACGTCGTGCAGCGAGAACTGCCCGGGTTCGAGTTCGATGTCGCGCGGCGCCGCTTCGAGTTCGTCCTCCCGTACCCGATCGCGCAACACCAGCCCCTCGCGTTCGTCGTGCCGGTGCGCGAGGAGGCGCCGCGCACGGTGCGAGCCCGGCACGACCCGCAGGCAACCGTTGTCCGCCCGGCTCGGGTCGAGGGCGAGCCACAGGGTGCAGGTCGCCAGCGGTCGAATGGGCCAGTATTGCCCGTCCTGGTGCAACGGCACTTCGAGGCCGTCGCGCGCGGGCTTGCAGAAGATCTGGCAGCCCCACAGCACGACGTCGGGCCCCAGCACCGAGGCGACCAGCTCGACGAGCGCGGGGTCGCGGGCGAGATCGAGGAAGTGGCGGCTGCCGACCACGCCCTCGGCGTTGCGGCCTTCGAGGTGCGCCGAGACCAGTTTCTCCGGGCGTATGCCGGGGTTGCGCGCGAGCAGGTCGTCGAGCGCGGCGCGCAGCCGTTCGACACGCGGCGCGGGCAAGCGCCAGGCCGGCACCACGTAGCCCTGCTCGCGGTAGTCGCGCAGCTCGCTTTCGCTCAGGGTGGCCATCGCGGTGCCGCGCCGCCGCTCAGTCGTTCGCCAGCGCGCG
>JBFJWO010000505.1:0-3601 GCA_041623575.1 Gammaproteobacteria bacterium | reverse complement strand
GCGGCAATCGCGAGCACTCGGCCTGCGCGGCAGCCGCCGCGCGCACGCGGTCTCGACGGCGCGCGCACCTGCCTGAACCAATGCCTGCGTCCCCCGATCACGGGCGCTACTGTGGCGGCAGACCTGTGCGGTTGCAAGCGACTCTTGCACAGTGCGCGGGTCTGGCGCCGCGCCGCGCCAGGTGCTAGCTTCGTCGGCACACCCATGCCCAGGGGCGGAGCCTCCGCCCCCGGCCCGGAGGGAAGTGCCGTGAGCATCGATTTTCGCGCCTTGTTACGAGAAGAGAACACCTTGCGCTGGGAGTTCCTGGAGAGCGAGGCGGACGCCTGCGCCGTGGTCACCACACGCATGGAACTGGTGTACCTGAACCGCCCGTGCCAGACGCTGGTGCCGGTCGACTGGTTCGCCAAGCGCTGCTTCGAGGTCCTGCCGCACAACGAGGCGCTGTGTGCCATGGAATGCCCGACCATCGCGGCGGTGCAGACGGCGGACGAACTGCGCTATACGGAGGAGCGCCTGACGCTCGAGGACGGCTCGCTGGCCACGCTCGGTACCGCGGTCATCCCGTTGCGCGAGGACGGCGGGCGCAACGGCGCCATCCTGCTGTTCCGGACCAAGCCGCCAGGGGTCGATGCGCGGGCGTTCGAAGCGGCCCTGCTGAGCGACGCGGGCACGCTGCACGAGCGCGCCAGCACCTGAGCGCACACCCGACGAATTTCACCCCCTGGAGGACCCGATGAGCATCGAACGCAGGCACACCAACGAGCGCATGAGTCAGATCGTCATCCACGGCGACACGGTCTACCTCGCCGGGCAGGTCGCACAGAAAGCGCCCGGCGCCAGCGCCGCGGAGCAGACCCGGGCGATCCTCGAGCAGATCGACGGCCTGCTGGCCGAAGCCGGCACCGACCGCTCGAAAGCCCTGTCGGCGACCATCTGGCTTGCGAACATGGACGACTTCGCCGCCATGAACGAAGTCTGGGATGCCTGGGCGGGCGGCGGCAACGCACCGGCACGCGCCTGCGTGGAAGCGCGCCTCGCCGCGCCGCAGTTCACCGTGGAGATCGGGCTCATCGCCGCCCGCTGAGCAGGCGCCGGGCGGAACGCGAACCGGGCCGGATCCGATGCGCGTAGCCGTGCTCGGAGCGGGAGTGGTGGGCGTCGCCACCGCCTACCAGCTGCTCGAGGACGGTCACGACGTCACGGTGCTCGATCGCGCCGAGGCGCCCGCCAGTTTCACCAGCCACGCCAACGCCGGCCTGGTCGCGCCCGGCCATGCCTACGCCTGGTCCTCGCCCGCCGCCCCCGGCATGATGCTGCGCTCGCTGTGGCGTCGCGACCAGGCCATTCGCCTGCGCCCACGCCTGTCGCCCCGCCAGTGGTCCTGGCTCGGGCGCTTCGTGGGCCAGTGCAACGTACGCTCGACGACGCTCAACTCGCAACGCAAGGCGGTGCTGTGCGTCTACTCGCAGGCGGTGCTGCGCGACGTCGTGGCACGCACCGGCGTGCGCTACGACGGCCAGCGTGGCGGGCTGGTCTATTTCTACCGCACGCAACGCGCCTTCGAGGCCGCAGCGGAGAAGTGCCGCCTGTTGCGCGAGCGCGGGATAGAGATCGAGGTCCTCGAACGCGCGGGCGTGCTGGAGAAGGACCCCGGGCTGGCCGGTGCCGCCGAGCAGATCGCCGGCGCCCTCTACGCCCCGCAGGACGAGAGCGGCGACGCCCGTTTGTTCACCGTAGCGCTGGCCGAGCACTGCGGGGAACTCGGCGTGCAGTTCCGCTACGGCACGCAGGTGCGGGGCTTGCGGACCGAGGGCGACTCGGTCACGGAACTGGTCACGTCGCACGGCGTTTTCGCCGCCGACGCTTTCGTGGTCTGCCTCGGCGTGTACAGCCCGCACCTGGTCGAGCAGCTCGGCATCCGCCTGCCGATCTACCCGGTCAAGGGCTACTCGGCGACGCTGGCGATCACCGATGCGCAGCGCGCGCCGCGCCTCGGTGGCGTGGACGAGGAAAACCTGCTCGCCTACTGCCCGCTGGGATCGCGCCTGCGGCTGACCGCGACCGCGGAGATCGCGGGCTACTCGACGACCCACCGCCCGGCGGATTTTCGCGCGATGCTGGCGCGCGCCCGCGCCCTTTTCGACGGGGCGGCCGACTTCGGGGCCGCGCAGTTGTGGGCCGGCCTGCGGCCGATGACACCGACCGGCCTGCCGGTCATCGACCGCTCGCCCTACACCAACCTGTGGCTCAACACCGGCCACGGGCACATGGGCTGGACCATGGCGAACGGGTCGGCGCGAGTGCTCGCCGACCTGCTCGGCCAGCGCCAGCCGGCCATCGACCGGGAGGGAATGCGATATGAACCCTGACGCGGTGCAGATCGAACGAGGGGCCGGCGAACTCATCGAGCATCTGCCGTTCACCACCGGGCGCGGCATCGGCGCCCGGGCGCGCATCGGCGTGGTGGTCCTGGCCACCGACTACACGCTCGAGCACGAGTTTCGCCAGGCTCTCGCGGCGCCCGGGGTCGCCTGGTACGCGGCGCGCATCCGCAACTCGCCGACCATCACCCCCGAGACCCTGGCGGCAATGGGCCCGCTGATCGCCGACACGGTTAATCTCATTCTGCCCGGCGACACCCTCGACGTGGTGGCATTCGGCTGCACCTCGGCCTCGATGGTGCTGGGCGAGGAAACCGTCGCGCGTCACATCCACGCGGCGCGCCCGGGTGCCGCGGCGACCAACCCGGTGAGCGCGGCGTTCGCCGCTTTCGAGGCGTTCGGCGCCCGTCGCATCGCGGTGCTGACGCCCTACCGCCGCGACGTCAACGAGGTGGTGCGGCGCTATTTCGAGGAGCGCGGCCTGCGGGTTCCGGTGTTCGGCTCGTTCAACGAGGAGCACGATCCGACCGCGGCGGCCATCGACACGGCCTCGCTGCGTAACGCGGTGCGCACCCTCGTCGAGGGTCGAGCCGTGGATGCGGTGTTCGTCTCCTGCACCTCCATCCGACTGCTCGATGCGGTCGCCGAGATCGAAGCGGACGTCGGGTTGCCGGTGACCTCCTCCAACCACGCGCTCGCCTGGCACTGCCTGCGCTTGGCCGGCATCGACGACCGGCCGACCGCCCTGGGATCGCTGTTCGAGCGTTGACCTGCCGCACCATCGCCGCTCGGTCCGCGGCGGCTCGCGCCCGTGAAGGACGACAAGACAAGATCGCCGGCACCCGGTGACCGGGGCCCGGGCCTGAGGACGCTGTTCCGGGCACCGCGCGCCCGCCTGGTCGAGTCCGGCGACGATGCCCCCCGCGCCCGCCTGCGCCGCCTGGCGATCCACGCCTGGTTCTACCCGGTGGCGGCGCTGGTCGTGCCGTTGCTCAGCATGGCGCTGGTGTTTTCCCCCCCGAGGGTCTCGACGGTCGCGTTCGTCGTCACCCTGGTTGCGATGTTCGCATCGGCCGCGCTGATCGGGATGGGCGTGCTGACCCTGGTGCGGGCACTCATGGCCGTCGGCGCGTGCGGTTCGCGGGGCGCGCTGGCGCACCTGATCGCCGCCGTGGTGCTGAATTTCCTGGCCCTGTGGGTCGTCTGGCTGGTCGTGC
>JBFJWO010000504.1:0-3609 GCA_041623575.1 Gammaproteobacteria bacterium | reverse complement strand
CTGGGTCGATCGCAACGGGCCCGATTTCACCGAGTTCGCCGCGCAAAACGTCTTCCAGCTGAACGATACCCACCCGACTATCGCAATCGCCGAACTGATGCGCCTGTTGATGGACGAATACGGTCTCGACTGGGACCGCGCCTGGGATATCACGTGCCGCACGATGGCTTATACCAACCACACGCTGCTGCCCGAGGCGCTCGAACACTGGTCGGCGGCGCTGCTCGGCAACCTGTTGCCGCGGCCGCTCGAAATCATCCGCGAGATCAACGCCTGGTTTCTCGCCCAGGTCGAGCAGCGCTGGCCGGGCGACGTCGGGCGCCGCGAGCGCATGTCGATCATCACCGGCGGCGACCACCCGGTCGTGCGCATGGCTTACCTCGGGATCGTCGGCAGCCGCGCGGTCAACGGCGTCGCCGAGCTGCACACGTCGCTGCTGACGCAGGGCCTGTTTCGGGATTTCTACGAGCTCTGGCCCGAAAAGTTCACCAACGTGACCAACGGCGTGACGCCGCGACGCTGGCTCGCACACTGCAATCACGGCTTGCGCCAGCTCATCGACGAGGTCATCGGTGACGACTGGATCCGCGATCTCGACGCGCTGGAAAAACTGCGTCCGCTCGCCGACGACGCGAATTTCCGCGAGCGCTTCATGGCGGTCAAGCGCGACAACAAGCTGCAACTCGCGGCGCTGGTCGCCGAGCGATGCAGCGTCGAGTTCGACCCGGACATGCTGTTCGACGTGCAGGTCAAGCGCATCCACGAATACAAGCGCCAGCTGCTCAACGTGCTGCACGTCATTCATCTATACGACCGCATCTGCCGCGGCGACACCGACGGTATGCAGCCGCGCTGCGTGCTGATTGGCGGCAAGGCCGCGCCCGGCTACGAGATGGCCAAGCGCATCATCAAGCTGGTCAACAACGTCGCCGCGGTGGTCAACCGGGACGACGACGCGCGCGAGCTGTTGAAGCTGGTGTTCTTCCCCGACTACGACGTCAGCGCCATGGAGGTGATCTGCCCCGGCGCCGACCTCTCGGCGCAGATCTCCACCGCCGGCAAGGAGGCCTCGGGCACCGGCAACATGAAGTTCATGATGAACGGCGCGGTCACCATCGGCACCCGCGACGGCGCCAACATCGAGATCCTCGAAGCCGTCGGCGAACAGAACTTCTTCGTGTTCGGCCTGCAGGCCGAGGAAGTGCGGGCGCTGCGCGCGGACTACCGGCCCGAGGCGTTCATCGAGGGCGACCCGCGGCTCGCCGAGGTCATGGAGCTGTTGCGAGGCGGCTTGTTCAACCCGTCCGAGCCCGGTGTTTTCGACCCGCTGGTGGAAGCGATCGTCCGTGCCGACGACCCGTGGATGACCGCCGCCGATTTCAGCGGCTTCGCCGACGCACAGGCCCGCGCCGCCGAGGCCTTCCGCGACGCCGAGCGCTGGGCGCGCATGGCAATCGTCAACACGGCCGGCAGCGGCCGCTTCTCCTCCGACCGGACCATCGCCGAGTACAACGACGAGATCTGGCGCCTGGTGCCCGTCACGGTGGCGGACGGCTGAGACGATGACACCCGCGATCGAAGCGGGCAGCGCGGCGCCGCTGGGCGCGACCTGGGACGGCGACGGGGTCAACTTCGCGCTGTTCTCCGCCAACGCCGAGCGGGTCGAGCTGTGCCTGTTCGGCGACGACGGGCGTGAGACCCGGCTCGAGCTGACGGCGCGCAGCGGCGACGTCTGGCACGGCCGCGTGGCCGGGCTCGCGCCCGGCGCGCGCTACGGCTACCGGGTGCACGGCCCCTACGCGCCGCACCAGGGCCACCGCTTCAACCCCAACAAGCTGCTGCTGGACCCCTACGCGCGCCTGCTGGACGGCCCGGTGCGATGGTCCGACACGCTGCTCGGCTACCGCGCCGACGAGGACACCGCCGACCTCGGCTTCGACGTCCGCGACAGCGCGCCGTTCGCGCCCAAGGGCGTGGTCGTGGCGAGCGCCGAAACGGTGCCCGAGGACGAGCGGCCGCGCACCCCCTGGAGCGAGACCGTCATCTACGAGGCGCACGTGCGCGGCCTCACCCGCGCCCACCCGCGGCTGCCCGAGCCGCTGCGCGGCACCATCGCCGGGCTCGCCACCGAGCCGGTGCTGGCACACCTGCGCGAGCTGGGTGTCACCGCCATCGAACTGCTGCCGGTGCACGCCTTCGCCGACGAGCACTTCCTGCTCGCCAAGGGCCTGCGCAACTACTGGGGCTACAACTCGCTGGGCTTTCTCGCGCCGCAACCGCGCTATCTCGGCGCGGGCGGCCTGGCGGGTTTCCGGGACACGGTGCGCCGGCTGCACGAGGCGGGTTTCGAGGTCCTGCTGGACGTCGTCTACAACCACACCGCCGAGGGCAGCGAGCTGGGCCCGACGCTGTGCTACCGCGGCATCGACAACGCCAGCTACTACCGCCTGCGCGAGGGCGATCCGCGCCGCTACGTCAACGACACCGGTTGCGGCAACACGCTCGCGGTGGACCGCGCGCCGGTACGCGAGCTGGTGCTCGCCAGCCTGCGTTACTGGGTGCAGGCGATGGGCGTGGACGGCTTCCGCTTCGACCTCGGGGTCACGCTGGGACGCACCCGGCACGGCTTCGACCCGCGCTCGGCGTTCTTCGCGGCGGTGGCCGCCGACCCGGTGCTGCGCGGCGTCAAGCTGATCGCCGAGCCGTGGGACATCGGCCCCGGCGGCTACCGGCTGGGCGGCTTTCCGCCGGGCTGGGCGGAGTGGAACGACCGCTTCCGCGACAGCGTGCGGCGCTTCTGGCGCGGCGACCCGGGCGAGCTGCCCGAGCTGGCCCGGCGCCTGCACGGCTCCGCCGACCTGTTCGACAGCGAGGGACGCGGGCCGTGGGCGAGCGTCAACTACGTGGCCAGCCACGACGGCTTCACGCTGGCCGACACCGCCGCCTACGTGGAGCGGCACAACGAGGCCAACGGCGAGAGGAACCACGACGGGCACCACGCCAACTTCAGCGACAACCTCGGCCACGAGGGGCCGACGTCGGACCCGGCGGTGCTGGCCGCGCGCGCCCGGCGCCGGCGCAACCTTCTCGCCAGCGTGATGCTGGCGCAGGGCACGCCGATGCTGCTGGCCGGCGACGAGTGCGGCCGCACGCAGCGCGGCAACAACAATGCCTACTGCCAGGACAACGAGACCAACTGGTTCGACTGGTCGCTGCCGGACGCCAACCGCGAGCTGCTCGAGTTCACCCGCCGGCTGCTCGCCCTGCGCCGTGCACACCCGCTGCTGCGCCGGCCTGCTTACGTGCACGGCGCCACCACCGACCCGGTCACCGGGCTCGCCGACGTGTGCTGGCTGAGCGCACGGGGCGTGCCGATGACGCCGTCCGACTGGCAGGATCGGGGCAACCGCTTCCTCGCCATGCTGCTCGCCGCCACCGACGACGACCACGCGGCCGCCGGCGACGCGCCGCCGCCGGTCCTCATCGTGCTCAACGCGGGTGACGAGGCCGTCGACTTCGCACTGCCCGAGGGTGCCGAGCTGCGCGCCTGGCGCTGCGAGCTGGCGAGCACCGCCGCGGCGCCCGCCGGCGAGCTCCAGCGGCTCGCGG
>JBFJWO010000503.1:0-3612 GCA_041623575.1 Gammaproteobacteria bacterium | reverse complement strand
TGCACGTGGGGGACGACCCGGTGAGCGACGTGCACGGTGCGCGCAGCGCGGGCCTGCCGGCGGTGTGGGTGAACCGCAAGGGCGCCGCCTGGCCGCCCGGGATGGCCGCCCCACAGCATGAGGTGGCATCGCTCGGCGAACTGGTCGGGTTGCTGGGAATCGCGCGCTGAGGTTCACGCGGCGTCCGCACCGGCCCGGCTCGACGGCGGCGCCTTTGAAGCGTTGGGCGCGCACGCCGGGCGCGAAGCGTGTTCCGGGGCCGTGTCGGCCGCCGGTGCGCGACGACCGAGACAATTGCCGGCGCCGCATAGCGCCCGTGCCGGGCGAGCGCGGCGCGCCGGCGTAAAATGCCCGGTTTCACCGGGCAATGGGAAGAGATGATGTCAAGTGACCGAGAGGCGGGGTCGGACCTGCCGGATATCAAGGTGTCGGTGGCGCAGACCTTCGGCATCGATTGCCAGCTCGAGGTGCCGGCCTACGGCCAGGCCGGCGAACACGTGCCGGAGGTGGATACCAGCTACCGCTTCGATCACGACACCACGCTCGCGATCCTCGCCGGCTTCGCCCACAACCGGCGAGTGCTCATCCAGGGCTATCACGGCACCGGCAAGTCGACCCACATCGAGCAGGTCGCGGCGCGCCTCAACTGGCCGACGATCCGGGTCAACCTGGACAGCCACATCAGCCGCATCGACCTGGTCGGCAAGGATGCGATCGTGGTTCGCGACGGCCTGCAGGTGACCGAGTTCCGCGAAGGCATCCTGCCTTGGGCCTTCCAGCACCCGACCGCGCTGGTGTTCGACGAGTACGACGCCGGGCGCCCCGACGTGATGTTCGTGATCCAGCGGGTGCTCGAGTCCGAGGGCCGGCTGACCCTGCTCGACCAGTCGCGCGTGCTGCGCGCGCACCCGGCATTCCGGCTGTTCGCGACCGCCAACACCGTCGGCCTCGGCGACACCACGGGGCTCTATCACGGCACCCAGCAGATCAACCAGGGCCAGATGGACCGCTGGAACATCGTCGCCACGCTCAACTACCTCGAGCACGACGCCGAGGTGCAGATCGTGCTCGCCAAGTGCCCCGACTACGCCCTGGACGGGAAACGCGACACGGTCCATGCCATGGTCAGCCTGGCGGAGATGACGCGCAACGGTTTCATCAACGGCGACCTCGCCACCGTGATGAGCCCGCGCACGGTCATCACCTGGGCGGAGAACGCCCGCCTGTTCGAGGACGTGGCGTTTGCTTTCCGCGTGACCTTTCTCAACAAGTGCGACGAGACGGAGCGGCCGATCATCGCCGAGTACTACCAGCGCTGTTTCGGTGTCGAGTTGCCCGAGACCGGCGTGCGGGTGACCCTGGCGGGCTGAGCCATGAGCGACGAGGCGAGCGCCGTCGAGCGTTTCCAGGGAGCGACCCTGGCCACCTCGCGCGCGTTGGCCGCCGACCCGGAACTCGAGCTCGAGTTCACCGAAGGCGAGGCTGGCGCCGGCGAACGACGCGTGCGCCTGCCGCCGGAAGGCCTTCCGTACGCCAGCGTCTGTCAGGCCCGCGGGGTCGCGGACGGGGTGGCGCTGCGCGCCCGCCACCATGACGCGGGCCTGCATGCGCGCCGCTCGCCGGGCGGGGTGCTGAATCGCGCCATCTACGACGCCCTCGAACAGGCGCGCGTGGAGACACTCGGCAGCGCGCATCGCACGGGCGTGGAGGAGAACCTCGCCGCGGCCCTCGACGCGAAGCTGGCGCAGTCCCAGATGCACACCCTGCGCCAGCGCGAGGACGCCCAGTTGCCGGTGGCGCTGGGCCTGCTGGTCCGCGAGGCCCTGTCGGGCAAACTCCCGCCGCCGCACGGGCGCGCGGTCGCCGATCTCTGGCGCCCGCTGCTCGAGCTGCGCCTGGACGAGCACCTGAAGCGGTTGCGGGAGTCGCTGCCGGACCAGGCGCGTTTCGCCGACACCGTGCGCGCCATCCTCGGCGACCTGGCGCTCGACGACGTTGCCGCAGACCCCGACCAGGACGAGGCGCAGGGCGAGGAGGACGACGGCGCCGAGCAGCAGGCCGGCGACGAGGGGACCGAGAGCGGCGAGGAGCAGCGCCAGGGCGGCGACAGCGAGAGCGCCGAGGAGGCCGGCGACAGCCTGGCGATGGACAGCACCGGCGACGACGACATGGGCGAGGCGCAGACCGAGGGTCAGCCGCCGCAGTACGTCGCGCCGGGCACGGGCGCCCCGTTCGCGGGCTATCGGGTCTACACGACCGACTACGACGAAGTGGTCGCGGCGCACGAGTTGTGCGACAGCGAGGAACTGGGACGGCTGCGCCAGATGCTCGACCAGCAGTTGAGCAACCAGCAGGCGGTCATCGCGCGGCTTGCCAACCGGCTGCAGCGTTTCGTGCTGGCGCGCCAGACTCGCGCCTGGCTGTTCGACCAGGAGGAGGGGTTGCTGGACACCGCACGGCTGGCGAGGATCGTGGCCGACCCCATGCACCCGCTGACTTTCAAGACCGAGCGCGACACCGTGTTCCGCGACAGCGTGCTGGGGCTGCTGATCGACAACTCCGGCTCGATGCGCGGGCGCCCGATCACCATCGCCGCGATGAGCGCCGACATCCTGGCCCGTACCCTCGAGCGTTGCGGCGTGAAGGTCGAGGTGCTGGGGTTCACGACGCGGGCGTGGAAGGGCGGCCAGTCGCGCGAGCGCTGGCTCAGCGACGGCAAGCCGCCGAACCCGGGGCGCCTGAACGACCTGCGCCACATCGTGTACAAGTCGGCGGATGCGCCCTGGCGACGCGCGCGGCGCAGTTTCGGCCTGATGCTGCGCGAAGGCCTGCTCAAGGAGAACGTCGACGGCGAGGCGTTGCTGTGGGCGCACCAGCGCCTGCTCGGGCGCCCGGAGCAACGGCGCTTCCTGATCGTGATCAGCGACGGCGCGCCGGTGGACGACTCGACCCTGTCGGTCAACTCCGGGCACTACCTCGAGCAGCACCTGAAACAGGCCATCGACTACATCGAGAGCGCGAGCCCGGTGGAGTTGCTCGCCATCGGTATCGGGCACGACGTCACGCGCTACTACCGGCGTGCGGTGACGCTCTCCGACGCCGAGCAACTCGGCGAGACCATGGTCGAGAAGATCACCGAACTGTTCGATCTACGCTGAGGAGGAGGGCACCGTGGACCTTGGGCTGGCAGGCAGGAAAGCGATCGTGTGCGCGTCGAGTCGCGGGCTGGGCAAAGCGTGCGCACAGTCGCTGGCCCGCGAGGGCGTGGCGCTGGTGATCAACGGTCGCGACGAGCAGACGCTGGCGCGCACCGCCGAGGAGATCCGGGAAACCGCCGGGGTGAGCGTGCAGGCGGTGGCGAGCGACATCACCACCGCCGAGGGGCGCGCGGCGGTGCTGGCGCAGTGCCCGGACCCCGACATCCTGGTCAACAACGCGGGCGGCCCGCCGCCCGGCGATTTCCGCGACTGGCAGCGCAGCGACTGGATCGCGGCGCTCGACGCGAACATGCTGACCCCCATCGAGCTGATCAAGGCGACCGTGGACGGCATGCTGGAGCGCGGCTTCGGGCGCATCGTCAACATCACCTCGGGGGCGGTCAAGGCGCCGATC
>JBFJWO010000502.1:0-3649 GCA_041623575.1 Gammaproteobacteria bacterium | reverse complement strand
CGGTCGGGCGGCAGGGTGAAACGCAACGGTTGCTGCGCGTGACCCGCCGCGGCGAGGAGCTGGAGCAGCAGGAGCTGGATTTGGTGAGCTTCGTGCCGTTCCTCACCGGCTGCGTCTGACGCCGCCGCGCGGGGTCGCATGCTGTTCGCCACGCTGTACGACCGCGTGCTCGGCTGGTCCGGGCACCGTCACGCGCCCCGCTACCTGGCCGGGCTGAGCTTCATGGAATCGTCGTTTTTCCCGATTCCACCCGATGTCATGCTGATACCGATGGTGCTGCGCCGCCCGCGCGCGGCGTGGCGACTCGCCGGCCTCACCACCGTCGCCTCGGTGCTGGGCGGGTTGTTCGGCTACGCCATCGGATTTTTCGCCCACGCCACGCTCGAACCCTGGCTGCAGACGACGCACTACTGGCCGAGCTACGTACGGGCGACCGAATGGTTTGCCGAATGGGGCTTCTGGGTGGTGCTGGTGGCCGGATTCTCGCCCATCCCCTACAAGGTTTTCACGGTCGCCGCCGGTGCGCTGGCGGTGGCGCTGATTCCGTTCGTGGCCGCGTCGGTCGTCGGGCGCGGCGCGCGGTTCTTCCTGGTTGCGCAGCTCGTCGCCGTTGCTGGCCCGCGGGTCGAGCCGCAGATCCGCCGCTACGTCGAGTGGATCGGCTGGGGCGTGGTCTTCGCGCTGGTTGCGGCCTATTTCCTGCTTCGCTCGTGAGCGCGCGCTGCGCCTGGCTGCTGGCAGCGGCGCTCGTGCTTGCGGGCTGCGCGAGCGAGGGGTTGCTGAGCGAGCGTTTCGAAGGCGCCGCACACACGGTGCAACCCGGCGATACGCTCTACGCCATCGCCTGGCGCTACAACCTGAATCACCGCGACCTGATCCAGTGGAACGCCATCGGGCCGCCGTTCACCATCTACCCCGGCCAGCAGATCCGCTTGCGCCCTGCGCGTGCCCGCGGGGCGAGCTCGACCTCGTTGCTGCGCCTGCCGGGCCAGCCAGAGGCGCCCGGGACGCCGCGCGCCGAGGGCGAAGGCACGGTACCGGTGCCCGCCGCCGCGCGGGCCGGCAACAGTGACCCACGGCCGGCCGTGCGTGTGACCGCGGCGCCTGCTGTCGACCCACCGGGGGCTGCGCGGGTGCCGGATCGCGGTGACTGGTTGTGGCCGACCGAGGGCAACCTCGTGGGCCGCTTCCGGCCCGGCTCCAAGAGCGCGGCCGGCGTCGACATCGCCGGCAGCGAAGGCCAGCCGGTGGTGGCGTCCGCGCCCGGCACCGTGGTCTACAGTGGCAGCGGTATCCCGAGCTACGGCCGCCTGCTCATCGTCAAGCACAGCGAGGAGTACCTCAGCGCCTACGCGCACAACCGCAAGCTGCTGGTGAGCGAGGGTGAGCGGGTTGCGGGCGGTCAACCGATCGCGGAGATGGGCCGCGACACGGACGCGCGCGTGATGCTGCACTTCGAGATCCGCCGTCAGGGCAAGCCGGTCGATCCGCTGACCTACCTCGCGCGGCGCCCCTGACGAGCGAGGCGGCACGGGCGGGTCGCGGCTTGTTGGGTGGTCGAATATTGGTTTAGACTGTCGCCCAAAGCCGGCAGAGTCGCATGGCCGATATAACGGATAACTTCAAGGATGACGCTGAACCGCCAGGTGCGGTTGACGCTGAGTCGCTCGATCGTCTGGCCGAGATCGGACCGCCACCGTACGAGGGAAACGGCGCGCGGCGCTTTGCAGCGGGCGCCGTACCCGGCAGGGAAGTCGACGCGACCCGCCTGTATCTCAAGGAAATCGAATTCTCCGAACTGTTGAGCGCGGACGAAGAGCGTTTTTACGCGCGTCGTGCGCAACGCGGCGACGAACGTGCGCGCCAGCGCATGATCGAGTGCAACTTGCGCCTGGTGGTGAAGATCGCCCGTCGTTACCTCAACCGCGGGCTGGCGTTGCTCGATCTCATCGAAGAGGGCAACCTCGGCCTCATCCACGCGGTGGAAAAATTCGACCCGGACCGTGGCTTTCGTTTCTCGACCTATGCCACGTGGTGGATTCGACAGACCATCGAGCGCGCATTGATGAACCAGACGCGTACGATTCGCCTGCCGATCCACGTGATCAAGGAGATGAATACCTATCTCAGGACGGCGCGGCACCTGCGCCAGAACCTCGAGCATGACCCCACGCCCGAAGAAATCGCTACCACCCTGGCCCGACCGTTGCAGAACGTCAAACGGCTGCTCGGGTTGCAGGACCGGGTCGCCTCGGTCGACGTGCCGATGGGGCGCGACAGCGAACGCCCTTTGCTCGACGCGATACCCGACGAGCGCAACCCGGACCCGGCGGTGGTGCTGCAGGACCAGGATATCCACGCGCATGTCGACGGCTGGCTGTCGGAACTCGAGACCAAGCAATGCGAAGTGGTGGTACGCCGCTTCGGCCTGCGCGGTCACGAACGCTCGACGCTCGAGGAAGTGGGGCGCGAACTCGGCGTCACGCGCGAGCGCGTGCGCCAGATCCAGCTCGAAGCCCTGCGCCGGCTGCGTCGGATCCTGGAGGTCCAGGGCTACTCGTTCGACACGTTGTTCAATTCCTGAACGTTGCGCTCGGGCCCGACCCGGGGTGCGCCGGTGAGCGATAGCCCGCGAGGCGGGTCGCCGGGCGGCGCGAGCGTAACCCTGGTGGCACCGGGATTGCTCGAACCCGCCGCCGGCGAGGACGCACCGATTCCCGAATGCCCATCGCTGGCAGCGCTGCTCGCCGCTGCCGATCGGGCTTTCGCGCCGCCACTGTTGCGACGCCTGTGCGCGCAGTTCGGCGTCGACCCGGGTCCGGACCGGGACCCGCCGGCGGCGGCCCTCGAGCAGCTGGCCGTCAACGGCGAACGCAGCGGTGAAACCCTGGCCTACCTCGCGCCGGTGCACCTGCAGGTGGATCGGGATCGTGCCTACGTGACGCAGGTGCCCGACGCGACCCTCGACCCCGACACCGAGCAGCGCCTGCTCGACAGCCTCGATGGGCATCTCGCCGCGGACGGTGCGCGCCTGCAGCGCCTCGACCGGTGTCGCTGGCTGCTGCGCTGGCCGGGTGAGCTGGCGTTGCGCACGCGCCCGCTGGGCGACGTGCTGGGCGAGGACGCCTTCGGCTCGCGGGTGGCAGGTGCCGGGGCGCGGCGCTGGGAGCAGGTCGCGACCGAGATGCAGATGCTCCTGCATCGCCACCCGGTGAACGAGCAACGCGAGTCGCAGGGGCTGGCGAGCATCAACAGCGTCTGGCTGTGGGGTTGTGGTGCCCTGCCGCACGGGGCGCACAGCCCGTACGCCGTGATCCATGCCGAGGACGCCGTTACGCGCGGGCTCGCGGTGCTGGCAGGGGCGCGCCTCGAGCCGGTGCCTCGGTGCTTCGCCGATCTGGCGCCGGGCGGGACCCGGCTGGTCCATCTCGGGCGCGTGCACCCTGGCGCGGCGTGGCACGAGTGGCTGCAGGCGCTCGAGAGTGACTGGTTCGCACCGCTGGCCGCGGCGCTGGCGACGCGAACGGTTGCCGAGGTCGAGCTGTGGCCCGGCGACGCGCTCGCCTGCACCGTGCCCGCTTCGCGTTTCCGGTGGTGGCGCCGCCCTCGAGGACGCCGGCTGCGCGACCATCTCGAAGGGGCCGGCCGG
>JBFJWO010000501.1:0-3662 GCA_041623575.1 Gammaproteobacteria bacterium | reverse complement strand
TCTGCAGGCGCGGGTCGATCTCCTGCCAGCTCGGCACCAGGGCGGTGTTGACCTCCTGCACCCGCTTGCCGGCGATCAGGCGCAGGCTGGCGTCGCCCGAGGCGGTCACCAGGTCGAAGCCGCCCTCGTTCATCAGCGCCACCATCTCGTCGGAGGTGTTGGCGGTCTTGATGCGGACCTGGCAGCCGGTGGCCTTTTCGAAACCGGTGACCCAGTCGAAGTTGGGGTCGGTGTTGCCGCGCTCGATGTAGCCGGGCCAGGCGACGATGTCGACCATCCCCTCACCGGCGCCGATGGCGTTCTTCATCTGCGCCAGCGCCGGCCCGCCGGCGGCAAGGGTGAGAGCGGCCGCCAGGGCTGCGTGGCGAAGGGTAGCGTTCATGTTTTGGTTCCTCCAGGGTGTGGGCCGGCGTCGCGGCGCTGGTCGGCCAGGGAGCGCGAGCGTACCGGTGGCCAATCATAGCCAAAGCCGTGACCAAAGCCATAGCCGGCGCCGGTTCCGTCCCGGCCCGCCGGCGGGTGAATTGCGGTAATCTTCGCGCTACGCGCAGCACGCCCGCGCGCCGGACGAAAACGAACCCCGGAGGACGTCATGACTGTTACCGCCCCGTTTCGCGCCGACGAGGTCGGCAGCCTGTTGCGCCCGCCCGAGCTGAAGCAGGCCCGTGAGGCACACGCCGCCGGGACACTCGACGACGGCGGCTTGCGCGCGATCGAGGATCGCTGCATCGAGCAGGCCGTGCGTAACCAGGAACGGGCCGGCCTGCGCGCGGTGACCGACGGCGAGTACCGCCGCGCCTGGTGGCACTTCGATTTCCTCACCGGCCTCGACGGCGTCGAGTGGCAACGCGGCGAGAAGACCATCCAGTTCCACGGCGTGCAGACGAAAGCCGAGAGCATCGCCGTCACCGGGCGCGTGGCTTTCGGTGAGCACCCGATGCTCGAACACTTCCGCTACCTGGCCGGGGTCGCCAGGGTGACGCCGAAGATGACCATCCCCTCGCCGTCCGTGCTGCATTTTCGCGGCGGCCGCGATTCGATCAGCCGCGACGTGTACCCGGACCTCGAGGCGTTTTTCGCCGATACCGCCGAGGCCTACCGGGCCGCCGTGCGCGCGTTCTACGACGCGGGCTGCCGCTACCTGCAGTTCGACGATACCGTGTGGGCCTACCTCTGCTCGGAGAAGGAGTGCCAGGCGGTGCGCGATCGCGGCGAGGACCCCGAGGCGCTCAAGCGGGCCTACGCGGGGATGATCCGCCACGCGCTTGCGCACAAGCCGCCCGACATGGCCGTCACCACGCACGTGTGCCGCGGCAATTTCCGCTCGAGCTGGATCTCGGAGGGCGGCTACGAGCCGGTCGCCGAGCTGCTGCTGAACGAGTTGCCGTACGACGGTTACTTTCTCGAGTACGATACCGAGCGGGCCGGCGGTTTCGAACCGCTGCGCTTCCTGCCCAAAGGTGACAAGCGCGTGGTGCTGGGGCTGGTCACCAGCAAGTTCGGCGAGCTCGAGAGCCGCGAAGCGATCCTGAAGCGCATCGAGGAGGCGTCGGCGTTCGCGCCGCTCGAGCAGTTCTGCCTGAGCCCGCAATGCGGCTTCGCCTCCACCGAAGAGGGCAACATCCTCTCCGAGCAGCAGCAGTGGGACAAGCTGGCGCTGATCGTCGACGTCGCCCGCGAGGTGTGGGGCGAGCTCTAGCCGGGGGGAGGCGGGCCCGGGCGCGAGACGGGGTTGCGCAGACGACCGGACCCCATACGACCCGTTCCATGCGCCGCCGGCCGGCCCGTGCCGGGTGGGGCGACGCGAGATCGTCGCGCTAGCACGCGCCCCGGCGACAGTTACTTACCGACAGGAGCTCAGATGATCGACCTCTATACCTGGACCACCCCCAACGGGCGCAAGGTTTCCATCATGCTGGAGGAACTGGGAGTGGACTACACTGTGACGCCGATCGACATCGGCAACGGCGCGCAGCACACGCCCGAGTTCCTGGCCGTCAGCCCGAACAACAAGATCCCGGCGATCCGCGACCGCGACACCGGGATCGCCCTGATGGAGTCGGGCGCCATCCTGCTCTACCTGGCCGACAAGCACGGGCGCTTCATGCCGCGCGAGGGCGAGGCCCACTGGCGCGCCATGGAGTGGCTGATGTGGCAGATGGGGGGCGTGGGCCCGTTCCTCGGCCAGGTCCACCACTTCGTGCACTTCAACCCGGGCAAGGCGCCCTATGCCGAGGAACGTTACGCCAAGGAAGCGCGGCGCCTGTACGGGGTGCTGGAGCAGCGCCTGGCCGGGCGTGAGTACATCGTCGACGAGTACAGCATCGTCGACATGGCCACCTGGCCCTGGATCTCGCGCTTCGAGTGGCAGCAGATCGACCTCGGCGAGTACCCGAACGTGCGTGACTGGTACGTGCGCGTTGCCGAGCGTCCCGCCGTGCAGCGCGGCTACCAGGTGCCGCACAAGGTCGCCGACGTTCCCATGCCGTAGCCGCCGGCGGGGCGGACCCGTGCCGCCCGCGTCGTTGCCGCCGAGCGCCTGCATGCCCGCCCGCGCGGGGATAGCTCGCGCCGTCGCTTCGCTGATTTCCAGTGTTGACGACTTTGCGTAACTGCAAAATTGAAATGCGTAGATCGACGATTCATTTGCGCGATGGCAACGCCTACGCTTGCCTCCAACGGGGTCGATGGTCGGCCCCGGGCAACCGGAGGATCCGCCATGATCGATCCATCGACCGCGCCCTACGCCGCGCTGCTGTTGCGCGTCGGCCTGGGTGTGATGTTCCTCACGCACAGCCTGTACCTGAAGGCGGTCGTATTCACCCTTGCCGGCACGGCCGCGTTCTTCGCCTCCCTGGGCCTGCCGGGCGCGCTGGCCTACGTCGTGTTCGCGGCCGAGACGCTCGGCGGCCTGGCCCTGATCGCCGGCGTCGGCGTTCGCTGGGTGGCGCTCGCCCTGCTCCCGGTGCTGCTCGGCGCCACCTGGGTGCACTGGCCCAACGGCTGGTTGTTCACCAACCCGAACGGCGGTTGGGAGTACCCGGCGTTCCTGGCGCTGGCGGTGCTGGTGCAGGCCATGCTGGGCAACGGCGCGTACGCACTCTCGCTGGCACGGGGGCGCGCGCGCAACCGCACCGTGGTGCGGGGAGGCGTCGCGTGAACACCGCCGTGCCGCAACTGGTCAGCCATCACCTGTGCCCCTACGTACAACGGGCGGTGATCACGGCGAGCGAGAAAGGCATTGCGCACGAGCGGGTCTACGTGGACCTCGCGGACAAGCCACGCTGGTTCCGCGAGGTCTCGCCGCTCGGGCGCGTGCCGTTGCTGCGGGTGGGCGAGACGGTGCTGTTCGAGTCCGCCGTGATCGCGGAGTACCTCGACGAGGTCTCGCCCGGTTCGCTGCACCCCGCCGACCCGCTCGAGCGGGCCCGTCACCGGGCCTGGATCGAATTCGCCTCGGCCATGCTGGCCGACATCGCCGCTTTCTACAACGCGCGCGACGAGGACGAGTTCCAGGCCCGGTGCGGGCTGTTGCGGGCGCGCTTCGGCTGGCTGGAGCGCCACCTGGGCGAGGGCCCGTATTTCGCCGGCGAGCGCTTCAGGCTGGTCGATGCGGCCTTCGCGCCGGCGTTTCGCTACTTCGAGGTGTTCGCTCGACTCGG
>JBFJWO010000500.1:0-3663 GCA_041623575.1 Gammaproteobacteria bacterium | reverse complement strand
GCACAAGTGCATTGGGCGAAAACGAACTCGGGGTTTACCCCGCGTAGCCGAAGAACTCGCGGTAGCTGCGCATGTCTCGCAGGCGCTGCAGCAACAGCTCGAAGTCGTCATCGTTATCCACCGGATTGAGCGTGCCGGCGTCGACGATGAAGAGCGGTGCCGCCTCGTACTGGTAGAAGTAGCGTGTGTAGCGCTCCGCCACCTGTTCCAGGTAGGTCTCGGTGATTCGTCGTTCGGCGTCCAGGCCGCGCTTGCGGATCCGTTCCATCAGCGTATCGGGGCGGGCCTGCAGGTAGATCACCAGGTCGGGGCGGGGCGGGTCGGCCGGCTGCAGGCCGTCGGAGATGCGCTGGTAGAGCGCCAGCTCGTCTTCGCTGAGATTCTGGGCGGCGAACAGCTTGTCCTTGTCGAGGATGAAGTCCGACACCACGCGGCGCTCGTCGCCGAGCGGCGCGAGGGCTGCGAGCTGGTCCAGGCGCTGGAACAGGAAGGACAGCTGCGTCGCCATCGCCCAGCGCTCGGGCTGTTGATAGAAGCGGGCGAGGAAGGGATTGATTTCGGCTTGCTCGAACAGGGTGTCCGTCTGCAGCCGCTCGGCGAGGCGCTTCGCGAGCGAGGTCTTGCCGGCGCCGATCGGACCTTCGACGACGATGTAGCGGGCTTTGTCGAGCATGCAGGCGCGCCTTCTAGCTGCGGAAGATGAAATGGACGTGCCAAGCATACACAAGGCCGCCCACGGCGAGTCAAGCTTGATCTGTGGCGGTCGTCAGCGTGGGGCAGTGCGTCAGAGGCGCTCGATGACCTGGTCGGCGACACCTTCGAGCAGCATCGCCGCGTCGCCGCGCCCGGGGATGCGCGCTGCCGGATCGATCTCGGTCAGCGGCAGCAGCACGAAGGCGCGAAGGTGCATGCGCGGATGCGGCACCTGGAGGCCGGGCTGGTCGATGACGGCCTCGCCGTGCAGCAGCAGGTCGAGGTCCATGGTGCGCGGTGCGAGGTCGTAGTCGCGCGTGCGCCCGCCCTCGTGTTCGATCGCGAGCAGGGCATCGAGCAGCGTGCGTGCATCCATCCCGGTGTCGAGCGCAATCACCGCGTTGAGGTAATCGGGCTGGCCCGCGACGCCGACCGGCGCGCTGCGATAGAGCGAGGACTTCGCCACCACCCGCGTGGCGGGCAGGGCGTCGAGGCGCTCGGCGGCGAATTCGAACGCCGAGCGCGGCTCGCCGAGGTTGGCGCCGAAGGCGATGAAGGCGCGCACGCGGCGGGCGCCGGGGCTCATGATGCGTCGGCGGGGGCGGCAGCGGCAGCGTCGCCGGCGGGCTTGCGGCGCCTGCGCCGGCGCTTCTTCGTCGGTGCCTCGTCGGCCGGGGCCTGGCGCAGCAGTGCGTCGCGTTCATCGTGGCCGGCGTGGGCGAAACGGTCCCACCAGTCCGGCAGCTCCATCGGGATCTCGCCAGACTGCGCGCGCAGGCGCAGGAAGTCCCAGCCGGCGCGAAAGCGCGGCTGCTCGATCAGGCGGTAGGGGGTCTTGCCGGCGCGTTTGTCGAAGCGCGGCTGCAGGGCCCAGATGTCCTTGATGTCGCCGGCGATGCGGCGGGTGATGGCGAGCTTGCCGGCCTGGGCGTGCAGCACCTCGTCCATCGCCTCGAACAGCGCCGGCTGCAAAGGCTCGCCCGCGGCCTTCTTCGTCTCCCAGGTCATCAGCACCTGGTGCCACAGCAGGGTCGCGAACAGGAAGCCGGGGGAAACCGACTTGTCCTGGCGCACGCGTTCGTCGGTGTTCTCAAGCGACAGCCAGACGAAGCGCTCGCCCATCGGCTGCTCGAGGATGACGTCGAGCAGCGGCAACAGGCCGTGATGCAGGCCTTCCTCGCGTAGCTGCTGGAGGCATTTCACCGCGTAGCCCGAGAACAGCAGCTTGAGCATCTCGTCGAACAGGCGCGCCGCGGGTACGTTCTCGAGCAGCACCGCCATCTCGCGGATCGGGTGGCGTGCCGCCGGGTCGATCGTCAATCCGAGTTTGGCGCCGAGCCGCACCGCGCGCAGCATCCGCACCGGGTCCTCGCGGTAGCGGGTGCGCGGGTCGCCGATCATGCGCAGGGTCTTTTGCTGGACGTCGGCGACGCCGTGGTGGTAATCGACGATGGTCTCGGTGCCGGGGTCGTAATACAGCGCGTTCACCGTGAAATCGCGCCGCGTGGCGTCTTCTTCCTGGCTGCCGAAGACGTTGTCGCGCAGCACGCGGCCGTGCTCGTCGGTCTCGCTGGTTTCGGCGTCCTGGCTTGCGCGGAAGGTCGACACCTCGATCGTCTCGGGCCCGCTCATCACGTGCACGATCTTGAAGCGGCGGCCGATGATGCGCGAGCGCCGGAACGCCGACCGCACCTGTTCGGGCGTCGCGCTGGTGGCGATGTCGTAGTCCTTCGGTTCGTGGCCGATCAGCAGGTCGCGCACCGCGCCGCCGACGACGAAGGCCTTGTAGCCATGCTCCTGCAGCACGGTGCACACCTTGCGCGCCGCGGGCGACAGTTGCGAGCGCTGGATGCCATGGCGTTCGATGGGGATGAGGGCGGGTTCGGAGCGGGCGGGTTGCGCCGTGCGGCGAAAGACCTTGCGCAGCAGCTTGCGGATCATCGAGGGGTCAGTTGTTCTTGCATGAGCCCGCAATAATAACCGATGCGCGCGCGGGCATTGCTCGCGCCCTCGGCGCGCGAGCTTCAACGCAGCGAAATGACCGGCCAGGTCTCGGCGAGCGCATGGGCACGCAGGGTCTCGTCCGGATCGACCGCGATCGGATTGGTCACCCGCTTCATCAGCGGCAGGTCGTTGTGCGAGTCGCTGTAGAACCAGCTGCGCTCGAAGCTGCCCATGTACAGGCCGAGTGATTCCAGCCAGGCGTCGGTGCGTTCGATCTTGCCCGCCTTGAACGCCGGCATGCCGCGCGGCTTGCCGGTGAACGCGCCGTTCTCCTGCGCGGGAATCGTCGCCACCAGGTTGGCGATGCCGAATTCGCGCGCGATCGGGCCGGTGACGAAGCTGTTGGTGGCGGTGACCACCGCCACCAGTGCGCCGCGGCCGATGTGTTCATCGACCAGCGCGCGCGCCTTGTCGGTGATCATCGGCCGGATCGTGGTGTCGACGAACTCGCGGTGCCAGGCGTCGAGCTGCGCGCGCGGGTGGCGGGCGAGCGGGGCGAGCTGGAAGTCGAGGAACTCGAAGATGTCGAGCGTGCCGGCCTTGTACTGCTCGTAGAACTGGACGTTCTTCGCTTCCTGGAGCTCGCGGTCGAGTACGCCCTTGTTGATCAGGAACTGCGCCCACTCGAAGTCGGAATCGCCGGCGAGCAGGGTGTTGTCGAGGTCGAAAAGAACGAGTTCCACTGGATGGCTCCGGAAAGGCTGGGGTTGTTGGTTCGATTCGCCGGCTTGCCGCGCGAGCGGCAAGGCTTCAGATGGCCAGGCCCTGCTGCATCATCTCGCGCAGCAAGGGCAGGGTGATCGGGCGCTTGCGTTCGAGGGAGGCGACATCGAGCGCGTCTAGCACGGCGAGCAGGCTGGAGAGCTCGCGCCGGCCGTGGCGCAGCAGGAAGTCGACGACGTCGTCGGCCAGGCGCAGGCCGCGGCGCTCGGCCAGGGTAGCGAGGATGGCGGCGCGTGAGGCGTC
>JBFJWO010000499.1:0-3685 GCA_041623575.1 Gammaproteobacteria bacterium | reverse complement strand
TTCGGCAGCCAGGCCAGCGACTTCGACGCCTACCCCACCGGCATACGCAACCGCTCGTCGTCGCCGCGCTGGGTCACCTGCCCGCTGGCGATACCGGATGGCAACTCCTCGACCACCTACGTGTACGTGAACCTCTACAACGTCGCGCACTCGGTCAACGCGCTGTGCGCCGCCTATGCCTACGATGGCGCCGGTAACTACATCACGGGCAGCACCGACTCTTCGATTCCGATCGGCAACGGGACTGCCTACACGACGCTCAGCAGTGGCGACGGCTTCATGGCCGCCATGTGCCTGCTGACGCCGGGCTCGCGCGTGCGCTCCATCGTGGTCTACAACTGACAGGGGAAACACCCGATGGACACTGAGCTTCGCACTCCGAGCGCAGGGACGACCGCTCTCAAGCGTGCCGGTGCGGCCGCCGTCGTCGGCCTGGCGTGCTACGGGCTCGTGACGCTCGGCGCAGCTTTGCCGTGTCTCGCGAGCGAGTGCGCCGGGCAACAACCTCGCGCCGTCGACGGGCTCGCGTCCGTCGACGCGCGCCTCGTGCGGCTGGAGGAACGCTTCTCGCGGCTGCAGGAGGAACTGGATGACGCTGCGAGCGCGCGCTTCGAGACTCTGCCCGTGCGCTCGCCGCCGTCGCCCACCGCCGCCGACGGTGAGTTGCGCGACGAGGTCTTCGGGCTCTACGCCGAGATCGCCGGTATCTACCGCGAGATCGAGGCGCTGCGCGCTTCCGCGTCGGTGTCCGGGGTCGGCACCGAGGCCGTCGACCTGGCGGTCGACGGGTCGCCCGAGCCGGAGCGCCTGCGCGAGCAGGAGAACGCGGCCACGGCGCGGCACTTCGCCGCGATGGACACCCGCCTGGCCAGCCAGGACGTCGATCCCGCGTGGTCGATGTCCGCGGCCGACACCATCGAGCGCGCGTTCGCCGGCGAAGCGCTGGCCGGTGTCTCCCTGCACGGCGTCGATTGCCGCAGCACGCTCTGCCGCGTGGACATCAGCGTGCCGGGTGGCGACGGCGCGGGCGCCGACAACCTGCCGGTGCTGCTGCTGCCCGCACTGGGCGCGAGCTTCAACGGCTTCGCGATGAACGCCGGGCACGGCGCGGGCGAGGACGCGCGCACCGTCTATCTCTGGAACGAGGAAGGGGGCGCGGCGAACTGAGATCGCCGCGTCAGCCGCCGGAGAACTTCGCCTCGCGCGATCGCACGATCGCCGCCAGCACTTCGTTGTAGGGTGCCGCCAGGCCCACCTCGGTGGCCGCGACCGGCACCATGCCGTTGATCGCGTCGATCTCCGAGGCGCGCGCGGCGAGGTGGTCGAGCAGCATCGAGGGCCGCGCCGCGGGCATCTTCTCGCCGAAGGCTTTCACGTAGTCGGCCGCGTCGTCGAACGAAAGGGGTATGCCCCGGGCCCGTGCGACCGCGTCCGCCTCGCGCGCACAGCCGAGTGCGATCGGCCACCCGTACGGGTCGCTCATCAGCTCCCCCAGCGTGCAGCCGAAGACCGTGCACGGCGCGCTGAACGTCACGTTGCAGATGAACTTCTCCCACACCAGCTGGCTGATGTTCTCGTAGCAGCGCACGTTGAAGCCGGCCTCGCGCCACACCCGCGCGATGCGTTCGGCGCGCTCGCACGGGCCGCCCGCCCTCTCGCCGATGCGGATGAGCTCCATGCCGTTGTGGTGCACGTGGCCCGGACCCCTGACCGATGCGCCGAACCCGCCGGCGACCCCGAGCAGCAGCTCGCCCCCGCGCAGGTGCGGTGCGATCCGTTCGCCCGCGCCCAGGCCGTTCTGGATGCTCAGCACGACCGTGTCGTCGCGCAGCAGCGGCGCCAGGGCGCGGGCCGCCGCGGCGACGCCGGACGCCTTGGTCGCCACCACGACGAGATCGCAGGGGCCGGCGTCCGCCGCGTCGGTGGTGGCTTCGATACCGGTCACGACCCGGTCGCCGCTGGCGCCCTCGATGCGCAGGCCGTGCGCGCGAATCGCCTCGATGTGCTCCCGCCACAGGTCCACGGCCCAGACTTCGTTGCCGGCCTCGCGCAGCAGGCCGGCGTATATCGAACCCATCGCGCCGGCACCGACGATCGCGATCTTCACGTTGTCACCGCCTTGCCCTTTCGCCCGACCACTCGGCGCGCACGTTAAGCCAGGCGTTCGGCACCGCGCAACCCAATGGCCGCGAGGTGTGAGCGAGGCGGCGGCCGGATCGGCGCTCGGCAAGCTGCTAGACTGCCGGACCTCGTCCGCGCGGCGCCGGCCGCCGTTCACCCCCGGGGTCTGTCGAGATGCCGCCCATCACCGTCTTCCGCGCCCGCCGTATCCTGACGATGAACAACTACCGCCCGTTCGCGACCCACGTGGCGGTACGTGACGGCATCGTGCTCGGCGCCGGGCGCCTCGAGGACGTCGCGCCCTGGGGCGACTATCGCCTCGACGAGCAGTTTGCGGACAAGGTGCTGATGCCCGGTTTCGTCGAGGGCCATTGCCATGCCGAGGAGGGCCGGGCCTGGGAGATGCCCTACGTCGGCTACCACGATCGCCGTGACCCCGAGGGCCGGCTGTGGCCGGGGCTGACGACGCCGGCGGCGGTGGTGGAGCGCCTGCGCGAGGCGCAGGCCGCGATGGGCGGGGACGAGGCGCTGCTCGCCTGGGGCTTCGACCCGATCTTCTTCGGCGGCGAAAGGGTCACGCGCGCCCAGCTGGACGAGGTCTCGGGCACGCGCCCGATACTGCTCATGCACGCGAGCGGGCACATCCTCGACGCCAACTCGGCGCTGCTGGCCGCGGCCGGGATCGACGCCGGCACCGACGTCGAAGGCGTGATCAAGGGGGCCGACGGCGAGCCCACCGGCGAGCTGCAGGAAATGGCGCCGATGTACATGGCCTTCAAGGTGGCCGGCGCAGGCCTGTTCGATCCTCCCACCGTGCACTCGCTGCGCCGGTTCGCGCAGCAGGCGGTCAACGCCGGCGTGACCACGGCGAGCGACCTGTACGCCACGCTCGACGAGGCGGGTGTGGCCACCTACCGCGAGGCGACCGCGCAAGCCGGGTTCGGCGTGCGCCTGGTTCCGGCGATGAACGCGTTGAACGTGCCCCTCGCCGAGGGCGTCGAGCGCCTGAGGTCGCTCGCCCCGACCTCGACCGACAGGCTGCACCTCGGGCGCTGCAAGATCATGACCGACGGCTCGATCCAGGGCTTTACCGCCCGGCTCGACCCGCCCGGATACTTCAACGGCGCTGCGAACGGGCTGTGGAACGCGCCGCCGCAGACGCTGCGGGAGATGGTCCGCGGCTACCATGCGGCGGGTCTGCAGATGCACATCCACGCCAACGGCGACGAGGCGTCCGGGCTGATGATCGACGCCCTCGCCGATGCCCTCGCCGAGCACCCGCGCGCCGACCATCGCCACACCCTGCAGCACTGCCAGATGGCCAGCGAGGCGCAGATGCGCCGCATGGCGGCGCTCGGCATCTGCGTCAACCTGTTCGCCAACCACCTCTACTACTGGGGCGACCAGCACGCGGCGTTGACCATCGGCCCGGACCGGGCCGCGCGTATGGATGCCGCCGCCACCGCACTGGCCACGGGTGTGGCCTTCGCGATCCATTGCGACGCGCCGGTCACTCCGCTGGCGCCGCTGTTCACCGCCTGGTGCGCGGTCAACCGACTGACCG
>JBFJWO010000498.1:0-3702 GCA_041623575.1 Gammaproteobacteria bacterium | reverse complement strand
GTTCGGCCAGCTCGGCGCTTCCTCGCCGGTCGTGATCGCAGGCTCGATCGTGCAGACCGTGGCCGAGACGCTGGCCGGAATGATCTTCGCCTGGCTGGTCGACCCGCGGGCCGTGGCGCTGTTCGGGGCCAAACCGATGGTCACCGACCTGCGCACCGGGGGCATGTCCGGCGGCGGTGGCGAACAGGCCGTGGTGATGGCGGCGGCCACCCAGATGGCGCGGTTCTACGATCTGCCGAGCGTCTCGATCGCGGGCGCCACCGACAGCAAGGTGGCCGATGCCCAGAGCGGCTACGAGAAATGCCTGTCGGTGAGCCTGGCCGCCCAGGCCGGCAGTAACCTGATCACCCAGGCGTGCGGGATGCAGGGCAGCCTCATGGGGTGCTCGTTCGAGAGCTACGTCATCGACAACGACATGCTCGGCAGCGTCCTGAGCTCATTGCGCCCCGTCCAGGTGGACGACGAGACCCTCGCCGTCGACCTGATCGACCACGTGGTACGCACGGACGGCCACTACCTCGGCAACGCGCAGACCTTCGCGCGCATGGAAACCGACTTCGTCTACCCGCAGATCGCCGATCGCCGCCCGCCGGGTGAGTGGGAAGCCGACGGCGCGCGGGAGATCCGAGACGTCGCCCGCGTCCGGGCGCGCGAGCTGCTGAGCGCGCACTACCCCGCCACGCTCGACCGAGACCTGGACGCCGCGCTGCGCGCGCGTTTCGACATCCGCCTGCCGGTTGCCGGGAGGCGGCACCCGCCCCTCGGATCGCCGTGATCGACGCGGCCCCGCCGGCCCACGCTTGCAGGCCGAACCTGGGCTGATGGCGACGCCGGCCGTGGTCGCGATCGGCGGTGGCGGCTTCACGCAGGCCGCCGACCCGGCGCTCGACGACTTCGTGCTCGGCCGCCACCCCGCTTACCGCCCGCGGCTGGGATTCGTCGCCACGGCGAGCGGCAACGACGCGGTCCGGATCGCCCGCTTCTACGACAGGTTCGAACCCGCGGCCTGCATCACCAGCCACCTCGCTTCAGCCGCCACCCCCCGGGAAGCTGCGCGCTGGCTGCAGGCCCAGGACATCGTGTACGTCGGCGGCGGCGATACTTCGCTGCTGCTGCGTCGTTGGCGCGTGCTCGGCCTCGACGCCGCGCTGCGGGCCGCGGGCGTGGCAGGAACGTTGCTCGCCGGGGTCAGTGCGGGCGCGGTGTGCTGGTTCGAGCAAGCCCTGGTCGATGGCGGGGGCGCAGACCTCGAGGCGCTGCCCGGTCTCGGGTTGATCGGCGGCAGTTGCTGCGCGCACTACTCGAGCGAGCCGCGGCGCCGGTTGGCGTTCCCGCGCTGCGTGGCCGAAGGACGCCTCCCGGATGGTCTCGCCATCGACGACGGCGTCGCGGTCTTCCTGGCTCCGGGGCGCCCTCCGCTCACGTTCACGGCCCGCGCGGGCGCGTGGGCTTACGCCGTGCGGCGCGGCGCCGCCGGCGTCGAGACGGTCGCGCTGCCCGCGAGCCACTGATCGCGAGGCGCAGCGAACACCCGCGCGAGCCGCCCTGCCCTGGAAGCACGCAAGTGCTTGCCCGGCGCTCGCCTACTCGCCCGCGTTCGGCCCTTCGAGCTTCGCGATGAACGCGTCGGCCAGTTCCTTCGCTTCCAGCGACAAGGTGTCCAGTCCCTTGGTGACTACCGCTATGTTGTAGCGGATGTCCTGGACCAGCGGGCGACTCACCACGCCGCCCAGCTTCTCCCCGATCCGGGCGGTGTAGGGGTCCACGACGGCCAGCGCCCCGGTCTCGCGCGCCAGCGAAGCCGCGATCGGCATGTTCGCGAATGCGAGCCGCGAGCCCTCGCGCAGCCTGGCCATCACGCCGGGCGCCGACCTGAACAGTTCGTGCACCTGCGGGCCGCCGTAGGTAACGAACTCGGTGGCTGTAATACGCTCGAGGTCGAGCGGCCCGACGGTGCGGGCCAGCGGGTGCACTTCGGGCACCAGGCACACGTACGGCACCGAGGTCTGGTAGAGGACCTCGACCCCGTCGTACGGCGGTGCGCGTCCCACGACGCCGAGATCGAACTGCTGCATTCGAACCGCGTCGACGATGTCCGGCGTATTGCGCATGTGCACGGTGATTCGCACTTCGGGGCGGCTGCGGTACACGTCGCCGACGGCCTCGGGCATGACGATGTGGGTGAAGGCCGGTATCACGCCGAGCGAGATGACGCCGCCGGCGGTGGTGCGGATTCCGTCGGCGAGTTCGGTCAGCTGGTCGATGCCGATGAAGGTGCTCTCCACCGCCTGGTAGAAACGCCGCGCCTCCACGGTCGCCACGATACCCCGCCCGGCACGCCGAAAGAGCGCAAACCCCACCGATCGCTCGAGGTCGGCGATGAGCCGGCTCACGCTGGGCTGGGAGATGTGCAGGATGTCGGCGGCGCCGGTGATCGACCCGGACATGATGGTTGCGCGGAACGCCTCGAGCTGACGCAGGTTCATGGTTCGCTCCCGATGCCCCGCCCGCGCGTCCAGCCCGGTCGCGGGACAATTCGAATAGCATTCTAGAATGAATCACGCCGAAAAGAGTATTTGTTCTATGTATTTACCCTTCGCTACCCTAACCCGGACACGGCGCTGCGATCCCGCCGCCAACCGAACTCGGAGACGCACGATTTCCCGGTTGCACCCCAACGAGACCACGCCGCGCCTGCATTGCACCGAGGACGCGAGGGTCATGGCGCGCCGCCGCATGCCCCGCCTGATGTTCGACTTCGTCGACGGCGCGGCCGGCGCGGAGACCGCGGCGCGCCTCAACCGCGAAGCCCTCGAGCGCATCCGCCTGCAACCCCGCGTGCTGGCCGGCGCCGAGCGCCGCAGCGTGACCAAGCACCTCTTCGGTACCGCCATGGGCCTGCCGTTCGGCGTCGCGCCGATGGGCATGTGCGACCTGACCTGGCCCGGGGCCGACCGCATGCTGGCCGCCGAGGCCCGGCGGCGCAGAATCCCGGTCTGCCTGTCGAGCGCGGGGTCCACTACGCTGGAGGACATGCGCGCGCTCGCCGACAAGTGGGCGTGGTTCCAGCTTTACGTCGGTCAGTCGACGGATGCCGCCTTCGAGATGGTCGACCGGGCCCAGGCGGCGGGCTACGAGGTGCTGGTCCTGACCGTGGACGTCCCGCAGGTAGCCAAGCGCATGCGCGACCTGCGCAACGGGTTTCAGGTGCCGTTCCGGATCGGGCCGCGGCAGTTGCTCGACTTCGCACGCCACTCGCGCTGGTCCATCGAAACGCTGCGCCACGGCGTCCCCCGAACAGTCAACTACGACGCGGACCGCGCGGGACGCGGGTTCACCCGCCACGAGAGCCGCGGGCGAACCGACTGGGCGTTTCTCAGCCGGCTGCGCGCGCACTGGAAAGGCAAGCTGGTGATCAAAGGCGTACTGTCGCGCGACGACGCCGTGCGCATCCGGGATACCGGCGCCGATGCCGTCTACGTCTCCAATCACGGCGGGCGACAGCTCGACAGCGCGCCACCCGCCATCCACGCACTGCCGCGTATCCGCGCCGCGGTCGGAGACGACTTCCCGCTACTCTTCGACAGCGGCGTACGTAACGGCGAGGGCATCGTCAAGGCGCTGGCCCTCGGCGCGGACTTCGTGATGCTCGGCCGTGCGTTGCTGTACGCCATCGGCGCGGACGGCGCACGCGGGCTCGCC
>JBFJWO010000497.1:0-3703 GCA_041623575.1 Gammaproteobacteria bacterium | reverse complement strand
GAGGTCGGCGCCCGGCAGCGGGCCGTCTTCGCGCAGCACTTCGTCGGGCACCGGCTCGCGGTAACGGGTCGAGTCCTGCTGGCACCAGAACTGCGCGCCGTAGCGCTGCACGTAGTAGCGGTCGTCGAGGCCGTGGAAACACCCCAGGCGCACGACGTGGCGGACCTCGCCGAGGGCCTCGAGCGCGGCCTCGCCGGCGTCGGACAGCCGGACCGCGTTGATCGCCGTCAGCGCGTCGCCCTCGCGCAGGACGATCATGTTGCGCCCGATGCGCACGCCCACGCCCATGCGCATGCTGCCCCTGACGAGGTAGGCGTCCGGGAACATCTCCTGAGGTGGCGAGTGCCGCTGGGCGGCCGGGAACTCATCCGCCATCGTCGACCAGTCCCAGTCGCTCGTGCCAGGCGGCGATCGACTCCTCGGGGTAGTGCACGAAGGTGCGGTCCGAGTCCCCGAGGCAGGGCTGCACCCAGCCGGCCTTGGCGTCGAGCATCAGGTGGGTGCGTTGCGGCGGGCGCGGCAGGTCGGAGTCGATGGCCGAGGCGAAGGGGTGCACCAGCTCCGGCCAGCGCGGGTCCCAGACCCACAGGGCGCTCGCGCAGTGCGCGCAGAAGTGGCGCCGCGCCGGGCTGGTCTGCGTGGTGCCGTCCTCGCCGGCGATGCGGGCCTGGTAGACCCTGACGTGCTCCGCGCCCCGCACGTTCAGCGTCTCGTGGCGCCCGCCCAGGTTGATGGCGTAGCCGCCGCCGCCGGCGGTCTTGCGGCAGATCGAGCAGTAGCACAGATTGAACGGGTAGGGGTGCGGTGAGTGCAGGTCGAAGCGGACCGCGCCGCAGTGACAGGAACCTTCCAGCAGCATTTGGCCTCCGTTCCGCACCCGTGGTGATTCGAGCGGCGAAGTATACTACGCGTTTTGCCCGGCCCGGCGGGGCGCCACGGCGGTGCCGGCGAGGCGCTCGCGAACGGGCACGAAAGTTGATTGCAAGCGCGCGGTGGCGCGCGACGGGTTGGGAAAAGGCCGGGATGAGATGACAGAGCGAATCGAACGGATCGTGGTCTTTACCAGCGACCCGCGCTACTCCGTGGAGCAGGGCGTACGTGCGCTGGCCGAGGCGTTCCCGGACGTGTCGCTGCTGGTGCTGCGCCACCGGCCCCACAAGCCGCTGTCCCGGCTCGTGCGCAACCAGGTGCGCAACCTGCGCATCAACGGCTGGCGCTGGATCCCCTACCAGGTCGCCGACATCGCGGCCCGTCTCGGGGCGCGCCTGAGGCGCTCGCGGGCCTGCGGTGCGGTGACCGGCTCCGGCCCGGCCGCGCGTTTGCGTCCACCCGCCGTCGACACTGTCGAGGTGGTGTCGGTCGACGACGTCCACGGCGCCGCCAGCCTTGCCCGCGTGCGCGAGTTCGCACCCGACCTCGGCATCTCGCTGGCGGCGCCGATCCTCAAGGAATCGCTGTTCGCGATCCCGCGCCTCGGCACCCTCAATCTGCACAAGGGCAAGGTGCCGCACTATCGCGGCATGCCGCCGGCGTTCTGGGAGCTGCACAACGGCGAGCGCGAGGTCGGCTGCACCGTGCACAAGGTCGAGAGCAAGCTCGATACCGGCGCCATCCTGCTCGAGGCGAGCGTCCCGGTGCAGAAACACTCGGCGGTCCGCGGCATGCAGATACTGCTCGACGAACTCGGGGTCACGATGGTGTGCGACGCGGTGCGGCTGCTCTCGCGCGGCGAGGCACAGTGGCGCGAGCAGCCAGCGGGCGGTAAGACCTATCGCAAGCCCACGCTGCAGCAGCAACGCGTGCTCGAGCGGCGCCTGCGGACCGCGCCGCGCGGCTCGCCCGCTAGGCGGTTGCTCAAAGAGGCGTTCTTCTGGGGTCACGTGCACGTCAAGCGCCCCGTCGCACGCCGCCGGCTCGCGGCCAGCGCGCGCCAGCGCGTGGTGGTCCTGCTCTATCACCGCGTCAGCGACGAGATGCGCGATGCGGTCACCGTCGGCATCGAGCAGTTCGACCAGCAGATGCAGTTCCTGGCGCGCAACTACCCGGTGGTGGATGTCTGCGACCTGATCCGCGGCGACTACCCGCGCGACGCCGACCGACCGGTCATCGCGATCACCTTCGACGACGGCTACCGCGACAACTACGAGCACGCCGCGCCGATCCTGGTGCGCCACCGCCTGCCGTGCGCGTTCTTCGTCTCCACCGGGCGTATCGGCAACGACAGCGGCTTCGAGCACGACCACCAGAAGCTCGGCCGTACGGTGTCGACCATGTCGTGGGCGCAGGTGGAGGAGATGCACCGGGCGGGCTTCACCATCGGTTCGCACACCGTGACCCACATCGATTGCGGTTCGGCCCCGCTCGATCGCATCGTCGGGGAGCTGGTCGAGTCCCGCGACACCCTGCGCGAGAAACTGGGCCTCGACGACGTCGTGTTCGCCTACCCGTTCGGCGGGCGTCACAACATGACCCCGGCGGTGCTCGCCGAGGTGGAGAAGGTCGGCTACACGGCCTGTCTGTCGGCCTACGGCGGGTTCAACGACGCGCCGCTCGACCTGTTCGACATCAAACGCTCGCCGGTGAGTTACGCGGTCTCCCCCCGCGGCCTGCGTGCGCGCCTCGAGGGGCTCGCGGTCTGAGCGCGGCGCAGCCGGTCGCTTCGGTGGATCGGCGTCGAAACCACGCCCCGGGCCCGGCGCGCGCTCAGACGCTGAAACGCTCGAGCGCCCGTTCGTCCCACTCGATGCCGCTGCCCGGTTCGTCGCCGGGTACCGCCGAGCCGTCGGCGATCTCGAGCGGGGTCGCCAGCACGGGGTTCCACCACTCGACGTACTCCAGCCAGTGGGCGGTCGGGGTGACGCTCAGCAGGCGGGCGCTGATTTCCGGGTAGAGGTGGCTCGACAGGCGAATGGCGTTCGCCTCACCGAGCGCCGCCGCCCGCAGCCAGCCGCTGACGCCGCCGATCTTGCCGGCGTCCGGCATCATGTAGTCGGCGGCGCCCGCGTCGATCGCGTGGCGCAGGTCGCGCGGACCCCACCAGTTCTCGCCCGACTGCACCGGTGTGCGGGTGGCGGCCGCCACTGCCGCGTGCCCGGCGAAATCGTCGGCCAGCACCGGTTCCTCGACCCAGGCGAGGCCTTCGTCGTCCAGTGCCTGCACGCGCAGGATGGCGTCGGCCGGGGCCAGGCACTGGTTGTAGTCGACCATCAGCGCCACGTCGTCGCCGACGGCGGCACGCATGGCGCGCACGACCGCCACGTCTTCGCGCACGCTCGGGTAGCCGATCTTCGCCTTGACGCCCTTGAAGCCGCGTTCGACCCAGCCCGCGGCCGCGCGGGCCGAACCTTCGACGCCGTCGAAGCCGACCCCGCCGTAAGCCGGTACCGGTCTGGCTCGACCGCCAAGCAGGGTAGCGAGGCCCAGGCCGTGGGTGCGCGCAAGCGCGTCCCACGACGCCATGTCGATCAGCGAGTGGGCCATGCCCGCGAGGCCCTGCGTGCCGGCCAGGCGAAAACGTGCCGCGAGTTTGGCTCCCATGTCCAGGGGGGCGAGGGGGTCGCCGGCGAGCATCTCGGCGCAGTTGTGGGTCAGTTGTGCCAGCGGCGCGAGCGCGGCGCGCGTGTAGGCGAACACCAGGCCGTGACCGGTGACGCCGTCGTCGGTGGTCACGTCGAGCAGCACCAGCGGGCTCTCGGCGAGGACG
>JBFJWO010000496.1:0-3716 GCA_041623575.1 Gammaproteobacteria bacterium | reverse complement strand
GAACACCGCGTGAGCGGGCGGCGCGAAGATCCAGGCCGGGTACACCAGGCCGAACGTCACCAGCCACGCGACGAGGTTGCGCCCGGTGCGCAGCAGCGCGCGAGCGCGTGCCGTGCGGGTCGCGCGCTTCAACCCGTCTCCCCGCGCAGGCGATGCAACGCCTGGTGATCGACGTCGTGCGGCAGACGCTCGGGATGGTTGTAGTAGAGATCCCAGAACGCGGCGTAACCGAGCCAGCCCTGGCCGGGGAGGAAGACGCGCTCGCCGGCGCGGTCGATGGTAAAACCTTCCGGCGGCAGCGCCGACGCCGGCGGCACGCGCCCCTGCAGGGGCGCCGCGACCGGGCTTTGGGCGGGCTGCATCGCAGGGTCGCTGACGGTGCGGACGACCGGCGCGTCGCGTTTGAGGACGGCCATGACCCGCTCGCCCCACGACGCTGCGGCGGCCGTCGATGTCGGCCCGGGCTGTCCCGGCGGTTCGGCGCCGCACGCCGCCAGCATCACCACGAGACCGGCCAGCGAGAGCCTGCCCGTGGCGCGGGAGCGGACGCGGCGGGCGCACGTTGCGCTGGTGGCCGTCGCGGCGTCGAAACCCGATTGGCGCCTCATCGCGTGGACGGCTTGCCGAAGGGGTAGCGGTTGTGGGTCGAGTTCAGAATTCGAAGCTCCTTGTGTAGTCGCGCGTCACCGGCTCCTGCCTTCCCTGCCCGGCGTTGGACCCGCGGGTCCAGCGATCAGTCGGGACTAACCCATACAAGAATAGTTCCAAGTTGGTTTTGTGATTTCTTTTCAGGCACTTGTGGAGAAGCCGTCGGCGCCGGGACGGCGATTCTGTCAAGGAATCCGACGTTCCCCGGGGGTCGACCGCGGCAGCGCCGGGGAGCCGGGGTCGGCGCAGCGTCGAGGGCCCGCCTGCCCGGCCGGGCGTGCAATGCCGGCGCCGGGGCGCCTAGCCGGAGAGCCGCTGCGGCGCCGCGCCCGCACGCGGCAGCGTGAAGCGCCCCGCCTGCAGCAGCGCCGTGATGTCTGCGGCCGGCACCGGCTTGCTCACCAGATAGCCCTGGAAGCGCTGGCAGCCGTGCTCGCGCAGGAACGCGAGTTGCTCCGCGGTCTCGACGCCCTCGGCGATCACTTCGAGGTTCAGGCTCCTGCCCATCGCGATGATGGTGGCGGTGATGGCCGCGTCGTCGGCGTCCTCGGCGATGTCGCGCACGAAACTCTGGTCGATCTTGAGCCGGTCGATGGGCAGTTTCTTCAGCAGCCCCAGCGAGGAGTACCCGGTGCCGAAATCGTCCATGGAGATGGTGGCCCCCAGCGCCTTCAGGGCGTCCAGCACCTGCGCGGTGGTGGCGGGCGAGCGCATGATCGCGGTCTCGGTCAGTTCCAGGTCCAGGTAACGCGCATCCAGGCCCTCGGCGCTCAGCACGCCGCGGATCACCGGGTCGAAGCCGGCCACGTTGAACTGGCGCGAGGAGATGTTGACCGAGACGGTGATCGGCGCCAGGCCGGCGTCCTGCCAGGCCCGGTTCTGGCGGCACGCCTCGCGCAGCACCCACTCGCCGATGGGTACGATCAGCCCGGACTCCTCGGCCAGCGGGATGAACTCCGCCGGTGACACCAGGCCACGCTCGGGGCAGGTCCAGCGCAACAGTGCCTCGACGCCGAGGATGCGCCCGCTCCAGGCATCCACCTGCGGCTGGTAGTAGAGCACGAACTCGTCGCGCAGCAGTGCCTTGCGCAGGTCCGCCTCCAGCGTCATGCGCTCGACCAGCGCGGCGTTCATGCCGCCGGTGTAGAAGGCGTAGTGGTGCTTGCCCTGCTCCTTGGCGTGGTACATCGCGATGTCGGCGCTCTTGATCAGCGCCTCGACGGTGTCGCCGTCGTTCGGAAACACCGTGATGCCGATGCTGGCGCGCACCGGCAGTTCGTGGCCGCCGATCACGATCGGCTCATCGAGGTGCTCGAGCACCCGCTGCGCGACGATCGCAGCGTCGAGCGGTGAGTTCAGTCCCGGCAGCAGGACGATGAACTCGTCGCCGCCGAGGCGCGCGACGGCGTTTTCGCAGCCCGACGAGTTGCGCGCGATCAGGTCGCTGTCACGCACCACCCCGGAGAGGCGCTTGGCGAACTCGCTCAGCAACGCGTCGCCGACCGGGTGACCGAGGGTGTCGTTGACGCGCTTGAAGTCGTCCATGTCCAGGAACAGCAGCGCGACCACCACGCCGCGGCGCCGCGCCTGGGCCACGGCGTTCTCCAGCAGCTCGCCGAACAGGCGCCGGTTGGGAAGCCCGGTAAGGCTGTCGTGGTAGGCGAGATGAGCGATCTGCTCGTGCGAGCGGCGCAGGTGCTCGCCCATGTCCTCGAAAGCGGTGGCCAGTTCGCCGATCTCGTCCTCGCGCGCGATGCCGATATTGCTGACCAGCTCGCCGCGCCCGATCTCACGCGCAGCGTTGCGCAGGCGCAGCAACGGGTTGAGCAGCAGCGAACGCAAGGCCACGTAGAGCAGCACGGCGGTGACCGCCGTCGCCCCGACCATCAGCGCACCGGCGAGGAGCGCCACGCGTCGCGTGGAGTCGTCGATCTCGGCGACCGGCAGCATCGCATGCACGTAGAGGTCGTCGTGCAGGCGGCGATCGCGCATCAGGAACTCGGGGCCGTGGCCGTGCGCCGCGCCGATGGTGGCGTCGAGGTGCGAGGCGACGGCATTGTGGGCGGCACCGACGTGCTCGCCGTGGAGCGCGGGCGCAAACAGCACGCGCCCCGCCGCGTCGGTGAAGAACGCGTGGCCCTCCCGGCCGAGGCGCGTGCCGTCCACCAGCTGCTGCAGGAACTGCAGGCTGACGGTGAGCACGAAATACCCCCGCAGGACGGGTCTGGCGAGGATCGGGTCGACGCTCGGGTCGATGAGCCTGATCGGTTGCGAGGCGATCAGCACCGGCTGGCCGTCGTCGGGGTTGATGACCAGTTGCGTGAACGTCCCCTCCCCGGCCCGCGCCAGCGCCTGGAAATAGGGCGTGTCGGCTTCTTCCTCGGACCCGTTGGGCAGCCCGGCGCGGGCCACGCGCGTGTCTTCGTAGCCGTCCGTGAGCAGCACGCGGATCTCGTAGTAGTCGGGGTAGGCGCGCTGGTAGCTCGCGAACAGCTTGATCAGCCCCGGCTGCAGCAGCCGAAAGCGCGTCGCCTCGTCTTCTTCCAGCAGGTAACGCCGCAGCAGCGCGGAGGTGGCGAACAGCGCGGTGTTGGCCTGCACCGAGTAGAGCCGTTCCTCGATCTGCTCCTCGATCTGGATGAGCAGGGTCTCGAGGTCACGCCGTGCATCCTCGACCAGCTGGTCGCGTTGCTGGACGTAGGACACCCAGCCGAGCACCGCGACCGGCAAGGCGACCAGCGGGATCAGCAGCAGCAGCAGCTTGGCGTGAAGTCGCACGCGCGCAGACGCCCGGGCGCCGGGTCAGTTGACCAGTTCGCCGTAGATCATGTTGAACGTGCGCTGGGTACGCGGCGGCAACGGGCGGTAGACTTCCGAGCGCGCCAGCACGTCCGGTGGGGGAAAGATCACCGGGTCCTCGAAGTAGCCGCTCGGCAGGTGCTCGCGCGCGGCCAGGTTCGGCGTCGCGTAGTAGACGTACTCGGCGTTGCGGGCCGCGATCGTCGGGCGGTTCAGGAAGTCGATGAACTGTGCCGCCAGGTCCTTGCGCGGCGAAGACTGCAGGATCG
>JBFJWO010000495.1:0-3742 GCA_041623575.1 Gammaproteobacteria bacterium | reverse complement strand
TCAGGCGCGCGGTGAAGATCACCTCGCGGGTGCGCGCCGCGCCGAGCAGTGCGACCAGTCGCGACAGGTTGCCGACCGACAGGCAGTTGCCCAGCGTGCGCGCGATGGGAAAGCCGAACTTCAGGTCCGGGGTCGCGATGCGCAGATCGCAGGCGGCCGCGATCCCCGCGCCGCCGCCGGTGCAGGCGCCGCGGATCGCCGCGATGGTCGTGACGGGCACCGCCTCGAGGTCTCCGAGCACCGCGTCCATGCGCCGTTCGTAGCCGAGCGCGTCCTCGGCGGTCTCGAAATCGCGAAAGCTCGAAATGTCGGTGCCGGCCGCGAACGCGCGATCGCCCGCGCCGGTGATGATCACGGCGTGTACGCCGCCCGGGTCGGCGCTCAGTCCCCGGCAGATCTCCGCCAGTCGATCGTACATCGCGAACGTGAGCGCGTTGCGCGCCCGCGGGCGGTTGAACGTCAGCCGTGCGACACCGCCGTCGACGCTGTAGAGCAATTCATCGTCCATCCCGGGCAGGACCACGCTGTGAGTGTTGGAAACGGGAAATTCTACCCGCGGCGAGCGCGCGCACAAGCCGCGCCGCCGTCTACGAGGTGGGCGTCGGCGCGGTTCGTTCGCCGAGGAGATCGAGAGCGGCCTGCACGCCGCGGGGGCGGTGCGGGACGCCGGCGTAGTGCAGGCCGAGTTCGACCCCGGACAGCGTCGCGAGCAGCATCACGTCGCTGAAATCGCCCAGGTGGCCGATGCGGAACACGCGATCGGCGAGCCGGGCCAGGCCGTTGCCGAGCGACAGGTTGCAGCGCTCCAGGATCGTGGCGCGCAACGCATCCGCGCTGTGCCCCGCCGGCAGGCTCACCGCCGTCAGCACCGGCGAGAACTCCTCGGCGACGGTGCACTGGACTTCGAGGCCCCAGGCCTCGACCGCGGCGCGCGTGGCCTCGCCGTGACGACGGTGGCGCGCGAAGACGTTGTCCAGGCCTTCCTCGTGCAGCATGTCGATGGCTTCGGCGAGGCCGTACAAGAGGTTGGTGGCGGGCGTGTAGGGAAAGTAGCCGCGTTCGTTGGCGGCGAGCATCTCTTCCCAGCGCCAGTACGAGCGCGGCAGGGTCGCTCGTTCGGCCGCGCGCAGGGCTTTTTCGCTGAGCGCGTTGAACGACAGCCCGGGCGGCAGCATCAACCCTTTCTGCGAGCCCGCCACGGCCACGTCGACCCCCCATTCGTCGAAACGGAAATCGGCCGACGCCAGCCCGGAGATGGTGTCCACCATGAACAACGCCGGGTGGCGCGCGGCGTCGATGGCCTCGCGCAGTTGACCGATGCGCGACGTGCACCCGGTGGAGGTCTCGTTGTGCACGACGCACACGGCGCGGATCTCGTGACGCGGATCGGCGCGCAGCGCTTCCTCGACCAGGTTCGGGTCGGCGCCGCGGCGCCAGTCGGTCTCGATCAGCTGCGCGCCGAGGCCCAGCCGTTCGGCGAGTTGCTGCCACAGGCTGGCGAAATGGCCCGTTTCGACCATCAGCACCCGGTCGCCGGCACTGAGCGCGTTGACCAGTGCGGCCTCCCACGCGCCGGTGCCCGACGACGGGTAGATGACGACCGGCCCCGAGCACTTGAACACGGTGCGCAAGCCGTCGAGCACGCGCCGCCCGAGTACGCCGAAGTCGGGGCCGCGGTGGTCGATGACCGGCATGTCGATCGCGCGCAGGATGCGGTCGGGCACGGCGCTGGGGCCCGGGATCTGCAGGAAGTGGCGGCCCGGCTGTCTCATGGCGGCATGCAACTGTCTGGAGCGGGAAGGCGCCATGGTATCACGCGCCCGCCGGGTGGCCGCGCTCAGGCGCGGCGTGCGGACCAGTGCCAGGAGTTCGGGTCGACGATGTCGGGCAGGGCGATCTCGAAGTCGATGCGCTCGCCCGCGCGCAGCTCGATCGCCTCGGTCCTCAGGCAACGCCCGACCCAGCTCGTGCTGCGTTCCCCGGGCCCCGTCGAGAAGCCGGTCTCGGGGTCGAAGATCGCGTCGAAGTACACCGCGAAGCCGTCCAGCCGGCCCGCTCGCACCACCGGGCGCTGGTAGTGGATGCGCTGCGGGATGTCGTCGGCCCGCACGGTCGCGAGGTCGAAGTCGAACACGCTGGCGGGCGTACAAAGCAGCGCTTGCACGTCACCGGGGCGGATGCCGCGGTAGTAGTAGTCGCGCGGCAGTGTGCCGGCGAGGCGCTCCTTCACGAACGAGTAGTCGAGACCGAACAGGTCGGTCTGTTCCCAGGTGAAAGGAATCCGGACGTCTTCTTTCAACATCACCGGTTCCAGGTAGAAGCGGAACGTGCCAGGCAGTATGCGGCCCGTGGGCTTGAGGACCCGGTCGCGCAGGTCGCACACGTTCTCGATCATGTTTTCTTCGAACAGGAAGTCGCCGATCTGCTCGTGGACGATGACGTCGACCTGCGCCGGGGGGGTGAAGTGGCGGCTGTTGAGGTGATGGAACTCGATGCCGTCGACGCCGTTGTGCGCCGCCGCTGCTCTCGCCAGTTCGATCATCGACGAGTGATCGAGCGCGTGGACCTTCGCGGGGCGCCGGGCCGCCGCCATCAATGCCAGGATGCCGGTGCCCGTGCCCAGGTCGACGACCTCGTCGCCCTCGCCGACGTGCCGGGCGATCGCCTGATGGTAGGCGTCCAGGCGGATAGCGTCGGCCAGCATGCGATCGTGTTCGCGCAGGTTCGAGAACATGCCCCGGTTGGTTCGATCCACGGAGCGTGTCCGGGCATGGTCGCGGAGGCGGGAGATAAGACTCATCGACAGGGCCCGGTGGTGGTGTTGGTGCTGCGGCGAGGGGAGGGAGCGCCGATACCGATTCGCAGGCCACGCTAGCTCACGTGTTCTGCGCTGTCAACGCAAGGCATCGACAAGGCGTCGGCCGCCGGCCTTCGCCGGGACGCCGGGCGGGTCGGTCGGTGCGCTGGCGGGCGCTCGCGGGGTGGCAATTTGGCCCATGGGCTATAGTATCCCGGGCTTTGCGCCACCGCCGACCTGTCCATGACGCCAGCACAGCATTCAGAACTCGCCACACGCCTGCGCCGGGAGGTTCGGGGCGAGGTCCTGTTCGACGATTTCAGCCGCGGGCGCTACGCCACCGATGCCTCCATCTACCAGATGATGCCGCGCGGTGTCGTGCTGCCGAAGAGCGTCGACGACGTGCGCGCCTGCATCGCCATCGCGCGTGAGACGGGCACCCCGGTGCTGGCGCGCGGCGGCGGCACGTCGCAGTGCGGGCAGACGGTGAACGATGCGCTGGTCCTCGACAACTCGCGCTACCTCGACCGGGTGCTGGCGCTCGACGTCGAGAACCGCCGCTGCGTGGTGCAGCCGGGCATCGTGCTCGACGAGTTGAACCGCCAGCTCGCGCCCCACGGGCTGTGGTTCCCGGTGGACGTCTCCACCAGCTCTCGAGCCACCATCGGCGGCATGGCCGCGAACAACTCCTGCGGGCAGCGCTCGATCCACTACGGCACCATGCGCCACAACGTGCACGCCATCGAGGCGATCCTGCCGGGGGGCGAGGAATTCCGCTTCGGCGAGGTCGGTCCCGACCTGCGCGGGGTGAGCGGCGCCCAGCGCGAACTCTACGCCGACCTGCTCGAGATCGGCCGCCGGGAGGCCGACGAGATCGCGGCGCGTTTCCCCCGCCTGCTGCGCCGGGTGGGCGGCTACAACGTCGACGCGCTGGTGCCGGGCAAC
>JBFJWO010000494.1:0-3751 GCA_041623575.1 Gammaproteobacteria bacterium | reverse complement strand
CACTCGATCACCTTCTTCCCCCAGTACATGCGCAGGTAGTTGTGCATGTAACCGGTGCGCACCATCTCGGTCATGGCCGCGTTCCAGTAGCGATCGTGAGTGTCGGCGTTCTCCAGCTCGCGTCGCGTGTAGAGGTGCTCGCGCGGGTCGTCGCGATGGCCGGCCAATGTCTCGCGCGCCCACCCGGGCAACGCATCGTATCGGTCGTAGCGTGGCTCGAAGTGCACGAAATTCATAGCCAGTTCACGGCGCACCACGAGTTCTTCCACGAAGGCGCCGCAGTCGGCCGCAGCGCCGGTCTTCGCCGCGCGCGCCTTGCGCACCACCTCCACCGGCGATATCTGGCCGAAGTGCAGGTAGGGACTGAGGTTGGAGCACTGCGGGTCGGCGGGGTCGTTGCGAGCCCGCGCGTAGCCGTCCAGCGCGCTGCGCAGGAACGCGCCGAGCATGCGCCGCGCCGCGCCGGTCCCGCCGGCGAAGCGCTCGACGCGCCCCACCGTGCGGTCGACGTCGAGGTCCCGCAGGACACGCTGCGGGTCCCGCAGGTCCACGTCCGAGGCGATGGGCAGGCGCAACGATTGCCGCGCCGGGCGACGGGGCGTCACCTCGCCCAGGTGATCGTCGATCACCCGTTCGAGCTTGGGGCGCAGGGTCCGAGCCGCGAACTCGCGCTTGTCGGAGGCGCACTCCAGCGGTACCACGACGTCGCCCTCGACCTCCATCACCGCGCACGCCGCCCGCTCGGCCACGGCTTCGCGCCAGGCTTTCTGGTGGCGCAGGTAGCCACGATCGCAAACCACCAGCGCGGCTTCGCGGGCCAACGCGAGACAGGCTTCCTCGGGCGGTGCATGGCGCACGACGAGCTTGATGCCGCGCCGGGCCAGCGCGACGGCGGTCTCGGCAAGCCCTTCCAGCAGGAACGCGAAGTGGCGCTCGTTCGCCTCGGGGTAGCCGGCGAACAACCCGAATACCACCACCAGCGGGCGAGCGAGCGCATTGGCGCGCGCCAGGGCGTACTCCAGCGCCGGATTGAACTGCGCGCGCTGGGATTGCTGCATCCAGTAGAGCACGTAGCGCCCGGACGCGACCGTCGGCGCATCGTTGAGCGAGCGCAAGCGTTCGGCGAACGCGGCGCTGGGCGGTGAGGCCACGGCAGCTCGAACTCAACCGCGCCCGAGGCAATCACGCAAGGCGGCGTGAAAGACCTCGAGCGCGTGCTCGCACTGCTCGCGCGTGATCACCAGCGGGGGCTCGAAACGGATCACCCGCGGCTGGTTCAACGTGTAGGCGGCAATGACCCGCCGCGCCGCCATACCGCCGATCACCTGCGCGCCGACGTCGGCGTCGGCGAACTCGACGCCGATCAGCAGGCCGAGCCCGCGCACGTCGGTGATCGCCTCGGGGTATTGCGCCTGCAGCGAGCGCAGCCCGGCGCAGAGAAAATCGCCGAGCTCCACCGCGCGCGCGCACAATGCTTCGTCCTCGAGCACGTCGAGCGTCGCGAGCGCGGCCGCGCAGGCAAGCGGGTTGCCGCCGAAGGTGGAGGAATGCATGAAGGCGTTCTGCTCGAACACCTGGAACGCGCGCACCGTGCCGAGCACGGCCCCCATCGGCACGACGCCGCCGCTCATGCCCTTGGCCAGGCACATCAGGTCCGGCGCCACGCCGGCCAGTTCGCAGGCGAACAGCCGGCCGCAACGACCGAACCCGGTCTGCACCTCGTCGAAGATCAGCAGCGCGCCGGCGCGATCGCACGCCTCGCGCGCGGCGGCAAGATAGCCGGGCGGCGCCGGCCAAACGCCCCCTTCGCCCTGCACCGGCTCCAGGATCACCGCCGCCACGTCCTCGCCCATGGCTGCCTCCAGCGCCGCGGCGTCGCCGTAGGGCAGGTGCTCGAAACCCGGCGCCATCGGGCCGAACGGGGTCTTGAACACGTCGCGCCCGCTCGCCGCGAGCGCGCCGAGCGTCTTGCCGTGAAACGCGTTGATCGTCGACAGGATACGCACCCGCCCGGTCGCAGCGCGTGCAAGCTTCAGAGCGGCCTCCACGGCCTCGGTGCCGCTGTTGCAGAAAAAGCTGTAGTGCAGCTCGCCGGGCGCCAGGTCGGCCAGCCGCCGGGCCAGCTCCGCGGCGCGGGCGTTGAACAGCAGCCGCGAGGACATGGGCATGCGTTCGAGTTGCTCGCGCACGGCGGCCACCACCCGTGGATGGCGGTGACCCACGTTCATCACCCCGACCCCGGCCAGGCAGTCGAGGAACTCGCGCCCGCGATTGTCCCGCACGATGCAACCCTCGGCCTCCACTTCGAGGCTGTCGAAACCGAGCACCTGGGAAGTCAACGCCGCACTGGGGTTGACGTAGTTCATGTAGTCGAACACGGCTTCTCTCTCGGGGTCGTGGCGGGCGAGGCGTTTGACGTTGAGCAAATGGCGGTAGCCGACGTTGTCGGTGAGCGAGTTGCCGCCGAAGGTCCCGCAGCCGAGCGTGAACGAGGGCAGCAGGCCGGTGGTGGCACCGACGATGCCGTGCGTGGCCGGGGTGTTGAGCAGCATGCGGCTGGCCGCGACCTCGTTGCCGAAACGCTCGGCCAGGGCCTCGTCGCGCGTGTACAGCACCGCCGTGTGGCCCGTGCCGTCGAGCTGCATCAACTGCTTGCACAGCGCCAGGCCGGCGTCGATGTCGGGCACCGTGAACAGGCTGACCAGCGGTGCCATCTTCTCGTGCGCCAGCGGGTTGTCCGGCGCGCAGGACTCGCTCGGCGCCACCACCAGGCGGATCGTGCGCTCGCGCCGGATGCCGAGCTTGGCGGCGATGTCCGCGGCGCTGCGCCCGATCAGCTCGGAGCTCATCCGCGTGCGCCCGTTTGCCAGTGGCCCGGCCAGGGCCTTGGCGGTCTCCTCCGCGCTCAGCACGGCGGCGCCGTGGCGTTCCAGGGCGGCGACGAGTTCCTCGCGCCGCGCTGCGACCACCACCAGGTTGTTCTCGGCCCCGCAGATCAGGCCGTTGTCGAAGCTCTTGCTGCGAATCACGTTGTCGGCGCAGGTGTCGACGTCGGCGTCGTCGGCGACCAGCACGGGGGCGTTGCCCGGGCCGACGCCGAGCGCCGGGTTGCCCGAACTGTACGCCGCCTCGACCATCGCCCGCCCGCCGGTTGCCAGCACCAGGTCGACGCCCGCGTGGCTCATGAACAGTTGCGTCTTGCGGCGACTGTTACGCTTGGTCACCCATTGCACCACGTCGGCCGGGGCGCCCTCGGCCTGCAGCACGTCATCGACGGAGCGGGCCAGCGCGGCGCACACGGGCTGCGCGATGCGGTTGGGGCTGAGGATAATGGCGTTGCGTCCCTTGAGCGCGATCAGGATCTTGAAGATCCCCGTGGCCACGGGACTGGTCACCGGCACCAGGCCGAACACGACGCCGACCGGGCTCGCGATCTCGCGCACCCCGGTGTCCGGGCCGCCGCCGTCCAGCCAGCCGCTGCCGGGTTCGCCGAACAGCGTCTTCAGCACGGCCAGGCTGGCGACGCCGATCTTCCCCGTCTTGTCGTCCACGTTACCGATCCGCGTGCACTCGACCGTCGCCTCGGCCAGCGTGCGTGCCTCGGTCGCGACCCGGCGGGCCAGCGCCAGCAACAACGCGTCGACCTGCTTCTCGCTCCAGGTGGCGAACGTCGCCTGCGCGATGCGCGCGCGCGCGACCATGGCGTCGACATCCGGGTCCTTGTAGCGAAACACCGCCGCGGCGAGGCGCT
>JBFJWO010000493.1:0-3786 GCA_041623575.1 Gammaproteobacteria bacterium | reverse complement strand
TTCGGGTCGCCCATGGGGGCGGCGGCGATCATGCCGCCCTTCAGCACCAGGCTCGGCTTGACGCCGAAGAACGCCGGGCGCCACAGAACCAGGTCGGCGAGTTTGCCGACTTCCACGGAGCCGACCTCGTGGGCGATGCCGTGGGCGATCGCCGGGTTGAGCGTGTACTTGGCGACGTAGCGTCTGGCCCGGGCGTTGTCGTGCTCGGCCGGGTCGCCGGCCAGGCTGCCGCGCTGGGTCTTCATCTTGTGCGCGCTTTGCCAGGTGCGACAGATCACCTCGCCGACTCTGCCCATGGCCTGCGAGTCCGAGGCGATCATCGAGAACGCGCCGAGGTCGTGCAGGATGTCTTCGGCGGCGATGGTCTCGCGGCGGATACGCGACTCGGCGAAAGCCACGTCCTCGGCGATGCCGGGGTCGAGGTGGTGGCAGACCATGAGCATGTCGAGGTGCTCGTCGACGGTGTTGATCGTGTACGGGCGCGTCGGGTTGGTCGAGGAGGGCAGCACATGGGCTTCGCCGCAGGCCTTGATGATGTCGGGCGCGTGCCCGCCGCCGGCGCCCTCGGTGTGGTAGGTATGAATGGTGCGGCCCTTCGTCGCGGCGAGGGAATGCTCGACGAAGCCCGACTCGTTCAGCGTGTCGGTGTGAATGGCGACCTGCACGTCGAATTCCTCGGCCACCGTGAGGCAGGTGTCGATGGCGGCCGGGGTCGTACCCCAGTCCTCGTGCAGCTTGAGCCCGATGGCGCCGGCCTCGACCTGCTCGCGCAGCGCGCCCGGCAACGACGCGTTGCCCTTGCCGAGAAAACCCAGGTTCATCGGCAACTCGTCGGCCGCCTGCAGCATGCGGTGCAGGTTCCACGGCCCGGGTGTGCAGGTGGTGGCGTTGGTCCCGGTGGCGGGCCCGGTGCCGCCGCCGAGCATGGTGGTGATCCCCGACATCAGCGCGTCCTCGACCTGCTGCGGGCAGATGAAGTGGATGTGGGCGTCGATCCCGCCCGCGGTGAGCACCTGCCCCTCGCCGGCGATCGCTTCGGTGCCGGGACCGATGACGATGTCCACGCCCGGCTGCGTGTCCGGGTTGCCGGCCTTGCCGATCGCCGCGATGCGCCCGGCCTTGATACCGACGTCGGCCTTGACGATGCCCCACCAGTCGAGGATCAGGGCGTTGGTGATCACCACGTCGACCGCCTCGTCGCTCGCGCTCTGGCTCTGTCCCATGCCGTCGCGGATGACCTTGCCGCCGCCGAACTTGACCTCCTCGCCGTAGGTCGTGCGATCCTCCTCGACCTGCACCCACAGATCGGTGTCGGCAAGGCGGACCCGATCGCCGGTGGTCGGGCCGTACATCTCCGCGTAGGCACGGCGGGTGATGTCGGTCATGGCCTAGTCCTCCGCGCCTGCGTCGAGGGCACCCATGATCGCGCCGTTGAACCCGTAGATGCGGCGCTTGCCGGCGATGGCGACCAGTTCCACCTCGCGCGTCTGCCCGGGCTCGAAACGTACCGCGGTGCCGGCCGCGACGTTGAGGCGAAACCCCCGGGCCCGCTCGCGCTCGAACGCGAGCGCGGGGTTGGTTTCGTAGAAGTGGAAATGCGAGCCGACCTGTATCGGGCGATCGCCGGTGTTGGCGACGCTGAGGGTCACGGTCGCGCGCCCGGCGTTGATCTGCAGCGTGCCAGGCACGGTGGCGATTTCTCCGGGCTTCATGGGAAGGACGCTCCTTTCGCTCACAGGATGGGGTCGTGCACGGTCACCAGCTTGGTGCCGTCGGGAAAGGTCGCCTCGACCTGCACGTCGGGGATCATCTCGGCGACCCCGTCCATCACGTCGTCGCGGCCGAGCAGCGTGCGGCCGTAGTCCATCAGCTCGGCGACGCTCTTGCCGTCGCGGGCGCCTTCCAGAATCGCCGCGCTGATGTAGGCCACCGCTTCGGGGTAGTTGAGCCTGAGTCCCCGCGCGCGGCGTCGTTCGGCGAGCAAGGCGGCCGTGAACAGCAGCAGCTTGTCTTTCTCGCGCGGTGACAGTTCCATGGTTGCTCCCGTCGGGTCGTCGTTGCCGGGTCGTTCAGGTCGCCCAGATGCGCGGCGCTACGGCGTCGCGCCCGAGCAGCGCCGGGCGCAGCTCGCGCCACAGGCGCACGAACAGCTCTCGTGCCTGCGCCGTCGATGCGCCGAGGTAGCGCACCACCAGCAGATCGTCGACGCGCGTCAGGCCGGCGACCCCGGGTTGCGTCACCTCGGCGATCGCCGCTTGCATTCTCCGGGTGAGGTCGTCATCCGGTGCGCTTGCGAGCAGGGTCGCCGTCACCGGCAGAGCGCGCAGACCGGCGGCACGGCGGCGCGTGTGCGGCGTGAGTCGCTGGCATTCCAGCAGCAGCGGCGTGTCGGCACGCCAGACCTCGAGCCGCGTGACGAGCTCGCCTTGGTCGAAGGTCTCGGTGCGCGCGGGCAGTCCCAGGCAGTGCGTTTCCCACGCCACGACGCGGGCATCGTCGTGCAGATCGATGCGCGTGCTGGCGCGCACCCGCGCGCCCGAAAAGTAGATGTTCTCCTGCGGCAGCCATTCGAGCCGGCAGCCACGCTCCGCCGTCAGGCGCTGCGTCACGTCTGCCCGCGCACCGCTGCTGCGGTAGAACTTGGTCGCCCCGGGCGTGGTCAGCAGCGCGCGTGCGCCCGCAGCCGCCGTCACGCCGATGTCGAGGCGGTCGCCACCGACCGCACCGCCCGGCGGATGCAGCAGGTACACGTGGCAGGTATCGCCCTCCGGGTAGAACGGTCGCTGCACGCCGAGCGGCCCGCTGCGCTGGCGCCCGCTGAGCAGCGTGCGCCGTTCGCCGCGCTCAAGGCGCAGTCTCAGCCGTGCGGACCAACCGTCGGGTTCGGGCGCGGCAGGCGAGGTCAGCGCGTGCAAGGAATCGGTTCTCCGGTCACACGGTCAGGTACTGCTGGATGAGCGAATCGTCGAGTTCGTGCATTGCGCCGCCGGCCACGACGCGGCCGCGATCGAGGAGCGCGAAGCGTTCCGCCACCCGGCGCGCGAAGGGCAGTTTCTGCTCAACCAGCAGGACCGTCAACCCGATCTCGCGGTTCAGGCGCTCGACGATGTCGCCGATCTCGCGCACGATGTTGGGCTGGATACCCTCGGTGGGTTCGTCGAGGATCAGCAGCTGCGGGTCGATGGCGAGCGCGCGCCCGATCGCCAGTTGCTGCTGCTGGCCGCCCGACAGGTCGCCGCCGCGGCGCCGGCGCATGGCGTGCAGCACGGGGAACAACTCGAAGACCAGGTCCGGGACCTTGCGCGAGCGATCGCGCCGCGCGGGCAGCCCGATCTCGAGGTTCTCCTGCACGCTCAGCAACGGGAAGATCTGCCGCCCCTGCGGCACGTAGCCGATGCCGAGCGCGGCGCGACGCTCGGCGGCCAGGTGCGCGATGTCGGTGCCGGCGTAGTCGATGTGCCCCGAGCGTACCCGCTGCAGACCCATGATGCATTCGAGCAGCGTCGTCTTGCCAACCCCGTTGCGACCCATCAGGCAGGTGCATGCCCCGGCGTCGATCGCGAGGTCCACGTCCCACAGGGTGTGGCTCTCGCCGTAGTAGTGGTCGAGGCCGCGGATATCGAGGCACACGTGCGGCGCGTCCGGCGCCCGGGCCTGCGCGGTGTCGGCAGCGTCGTGCGGTGATGCGACGATGGCGTTCATCCCAGGTACACCTCTACTACGCGCGGATCGTTCTGCACGCTTTGCATGTCGCCCTCGGCCAGCACCCGGCCCTGATGCATTACG
>JBFJWO010000492.1:0-3788 GCA_041623575.1 Gammaproteobacteria bacterium | reverse complement strand
TTTCCCCTGGGAGCCGACATGATGGGCGAGCAGGGCCGCATCCGTGGCGGGCGCGTGGCAAAGCCGGACGCCCCGGGCATCGGCGTCACGCTGAACCCTGAGCTGGAGGCGCGCTACCCGTTCGACGAGCAGGCAGTCTACTCGTGCATGTTGCACGACTGGGGACCGCCACCCGACGAGTACTGGCAGTAGGCGAGACCGAGCGGCGGCGGTCGGAGAAACCGGCCTTCAGGAACGGCCCACGAACGGCAGCGCCGTCAACTCGCCGGTCAGCCCCTCGCCGCCGGGGCAGTGTACGCTGACGCCCTGGCCCGGATCCCAGAACCCGCGCTCGATCATCGCCAGGCCGACGTTGCGCCGCAGGCGCGGCGAGTAGGCCGCCGAGGTCACTTGTCCGATACGCTCGCCGCGCGGGCCGTCGCCCGTTACCGGCCAGGGCGAGGCGCAGGCCGGGCAGGGGTCGCTGCCGAAGGTCACGCCCGTGATCCGTCGGCGCGCACCCTCACGCTGGATCGCCCGCAGGGCGTCGCCGCCGATGCACTCGAGGCTGCCGTCGAGCGCCAGGTGGCGCGCCATGCCGCACTCGAAGGGATTGTTCTCGAGCGTCATGTCGTTACCGTAGGACAGCAGGCCCGCTTCGATCCGGTCGATCAGGTTGGGACAGCCCGGGGCGACGTCGAAAGCCTGGCCGGCCTCCCAGAGCGCGTCCCACAGGGCGCCGCCGAGCGCGCCGCCGTCGAGATAGATTTCGAAGCCGTCCTGGCTGGAGTAGCCGGAACGCGCCACGACCTGATGCGAGTGCTGGAATTCGAAACGGGCGAAGCCGAAGTATTTCAGCGCACGAACGCCGTCGCCGAATACCTCGACCATCAGGTCGAGTGCACGCGGGCCCTGCACGGCGAGCGGCGACACGTCCGGTTCGGTGATCGTGACGTCGAGGCCGGCCCCGAGCGCTAGGCCCCTGGCCCACAGCAGCACGTCCGAGTCGGCGATCGAAAGCCAGAATAGGTCGCTGTCGAGCTTCAGCAGCACCGGGTCGTTGACGAGACCGCCGCGCCCGTCGACCAACGGCACGTACAGGCACTGCCCGGGCAGCGCCCCGCGAAGGTCGCGCGGGGTCATCCACTGCACGAGTCGCGCCGCGTCGGGCCCGTGCACCTGCACCTGCCGCTGGCAGGCCACGTCCCACAACTGCACGCCCTGGCGCAGGTGCCAGTAGTCCTCCTCGATGGAGCGTCGATACGCTTTCGGCAGCAGCATGTGGTTGACCACTGTGAAGCCACTCACACCGCAAGCTTCCGCGCGCTCCGTGAAAGGTGTGCGCCGCAGGCGCCGGGACAGGTTCAGCGACGCGGTCACGGGCGTTGGCGAAGACGCGTCAGCCCGACCACCACACGGCGTAGCTGTTCGGAGAGAGCATGAGCGGGATGTGGTACTTGCCCTGCGGATCCGGCATGCGAAAGCGCACCACTATCTGCTCGACGACGCGGTTACCGAGATCGCCGGCCGAGTGACCCGCGAAGTAGGCGCCCGTGTCGAACACGAGCTCGTACGTGTGGCCGCAGTGCGACGGCTCGGGCGTGACTTCCTCGGACAGGCGCCCGCCGGCGTCGGTCGCGGCGCGAAACACGCTGATCCGCGCGCCCGACGGCTCCAGCCGGAACAGTTCCACGGCGATGGCGCCGGCGTGCGTGCCGAGCACCGAGTCGAGCGTGTGCGATGAAACGACAGCCATGCAGCACTACTCGATCGAGGCCTTGTCGCGCTTGCTTGTGGTGGCGAGTACGATCGGGCTGATCACGCCCTTGGCCTTCACATTGACACAAGCCGGCTTGCCGCTGTCGATGGCGCGGCGCAAGGCCGGGCCGAGCTGCTCGCGCCGCTCGACCAGCTCGCCGTGCCCGCCGAGCCCTTCGAACATGCCGTGGAACGGGATGTCGCGAAAGTCGGTCGCGAAGTGCTTGCCGCTGGTGAACAGCCGCTCCTGCTGCTGGGAGATGCAGTCCAGCCCGCCGTTGTTGTCGATGACGACGACGATCGGCGTTTTCTCCTGAAACGCGACCTCGATACCGAGCCCGCCGGAGAGGAACGCCCCGTCGCCGCTGATCAGCACCACGTTGGCGTCCGGGTGGGTGTTCTTCGCAGCGATAGCAAGCGACACCCCGGCGCCAAGCATGCTGAACGCCCCGGGGTGCAGGATGCCGGCGAGCTTCTGCCCGTGCCAGCCGGCGACGTTGACCGCGATCTCCGACCAGAAATGGGTGTTGCCACCGTCGAACACCAGCCAGTCGTGCTCGCCGAGCGCCGATTGCACATCGAGCGAAAGCTGCAACGGATGCATCTTCCCGCCGCTGTGTGCCGCGGCCTCGGTGTCGGTTCGCAGCCCGGCCTGCGTCTGTTGCACCCACTCTCTGCGCTTGTCGCGGTTCAACTCGAACCAGGACCGGTCGAGGGTCCACTGGCCGCCGGCCCGCAGCGCCCGCAACGCATCGAGGAAAGCGCCGCAGTCGCTCAGCAGCAACTCGTCGGCGGCGCGGTTGAGTTCGAGTTCCTCGTGCGAGCCGTTGACGCACAGCAACGTCGTCGATGGCGGGAACAATGGCGGGTTGCCGAAGTTCATCTGGTTGTCGAGGCGGCCACCGAGCATGATCGCGAAGTCGGCGTGCTCCAGCGCGAACTTCGCCGGCGGATACTGGTGAATGTCGGCGAGCCCCATATAGGCCTCGCACTCCTCGCCGAGCAGCTTGTGATGGTAGGGGATGTTGAACACCGGAATGTTCAGCTCGTCGCCGGTGGCCTCGAGCTTGCCTTCCGCGCCCGACCACCACGCGCCGTGCCCGCCGATCAGTATCGGGCGCTCGGCGCCGGCGATGCGCGCGAGGACTTCCTCGAGCTGGCGCGGGTCCGGCCAGGCACGGGCCGGCGCCTGCTCGCCGCGTCGAAAGGGGCGTTCGTCCTGCCCGGCGTCGACATCGAACGACGAGAACATGATGTCGACGGGGACGCTCAGGTGCACCGGCCCGGGGTAGCCGCTGGTTGCGATCCGGTAGGCGCGGTCCACGCATTCCGGGATGCGCTCGCCGTTGGTCACGGCTTCACTGTGCTTGGTGAGCGGTGCGGCGATCGCGACGTCGTCGATCTCTTTGAAGCCGCCCGAGCCCTTGCGCCTCAGCGTGCTGGACCCGGTGACGAAAATGACCGGCGAACGCTCGCCCCAGGCTTCCATGATGGCCGGCACGGCGTTGGCGAATCCCTCTGGCCCGACCAGGCACACAGTGGGCTTGCGTGTGATGCGCGCGTGCGCGTCGGCGAGGTGCCCGGCGATCTGCTCGTGCGGGCAGTTGATCACCGGCATCTGGCATTCCATGAAACCTTCCAGCGCCGGGTTGCAGAACCCGCCGGCCAGCGTAAAAACGTGCTCGATGCCTTTCTCGTGCAGGGCGCGCGCGAGCAGACCGCCGCCCCGGACCCGGGTCTTGTCCATCGGCTGAATTACCCCTGCATCGTGCCCGCGCTCAGCGCCGCGCGATTGTCGTTCGTGTGGACAGCCTCCCCGGGCGGCTCGGCGAGCGCGCTTGCGTCCAGCTCCTCGACGGAGCTGCGGCCGAGTTGCGCGAGGGTCACCTCGACCTCTTCGGCCAGGAGATCCATGAGGGTGGCGAGCCCGCGTGCGCCGTCCGCGCCGATGGCGTACAGCAACGCACGGCCGAGCATCACGAAGTCCGCGCCGAGGGCCAGCGCCTTGACGATGCCCTCGCCGTTACGTACGCCGCTGTCGAAGAGCAGCG
>JBFJWO010000491.1:0-3804 GCA_041623575.1 Gammaproteobacteria bacterium | reverse complement strand
TGGATCACCCGCTCGCTGTACGGCACGCTCGACCTCAATTCGGTGTCCGACGATGCCTATTTCGAGGACTTGTCGTCGAACGTCGGCGTCGCCTCGCGCGTGAACCTGTTGCGCGAGGGGCGCCTGACCTATACCGGCGGCGGCTGGTGGAGCCTGTCGGCGCTGGCGCAAAGCTACCAGACGCTGAATCCCGATCCGGACGTACGCAACGTCACTCCCTACCGCCGCCTGCCGCAGGTGGCGTTGAACGCGCTGCGCCCCGATCTCCCCGGTGGCATGGCGATGGCGTTCAACAGCGAGTACGTGCAATTCGCCCATCCGGACGGGGACAAGGCCGAGGCGGGTCGCCTCATAGCCTATCCGCAACTGTCGCTGCCGATGCAGGGCGCGGCCTGGTTCCTGACGCCGAAAGCGGGCGTGCATTTCACCCGCTACGAGCTCGATCGCCCGGTCGATCACCCGGAACTGCGCAACTCGATCACCCGGACGGTGCCGATCCTCTCCATCGACTCCGGCCTGGTGTTCGAGCGTGATGCGAACTTCTTCGGCCACGACTTCGTGCAGACGCTCGAGCCGCGCCTGTTCTACCTCAACGTTCCGAGCCGGGACCAGAGCGACATCCCGCTGTTCGACACCGCCCGCTACGACGTCGGCTTCGCACAGATCTTCGCCGAGAACCGCTACTCGGGCAGCGACCGCATCGGCGATGCCAACGACCTTACCGCCGCGCTCACCTCGCGGCTGATCGACCCGCAGACCGGTGTCGAGCGCATGCGCGTGCTGGTGGGCCAGCGCTATTACCTGTCGGACCAGGAAGTGACGCGCAACTTCGACGAGGTGCCGGCGAGCCTGGCGGGCGCGCCGCTCGGCACCGACGTCGTCACGACGCAACTCGAAGTGCCGCGCACCGGCAGCCGCGCGGACGTCCTCGCCGGCCTGAGCGGACGCGTTTCGCGCCACACGACGATCGATTCCTACTGGCAGTACAACCCGCGCGACGACGACACCGAGCGCCTGAACGCTTCGCTGCGCTATCAGCCGGAGTTCGCCAAGGCCTTGAACCTGAACTACCGCTACGCCCGCAATGTCATCAACTCGGATGGCACCGTCGGTCTCGAGGATGTGGGCATCTCCGGCCAGTGGCCGATCGGTGGCGGCTGGTACGGTGTCGGGCTGGTGACGCGTTCGCTCAAGGACGACCGCGTCACCGAGGCGATCGGCGGTCTCGAATACGACGGCGGCTGCTGGGCGGTGCGGGTGGCGATGCATCGCTTCGCCATCGACGAGAACGACGTCACCAAGGCAGTCTATGTCCAGCTCGAGCTCAACGACCTCACCAGCATCGGCTCCAACCCGGTCAGCCTGATCAGACGCAGCGTACCGGGCTATGGCAAGATCAACGAATCCTCGGCCGACCGCGTCTTCGGTATCGAATGAGCGGCGACACCCGATTCCAACACGAGCAACCATGAACCGTATTCTTTCCCGTACCCGACTCACCATCGTCATCGGCCTCAGCTGTGTCAGCCTTGCGCTGCCGTTGCAGGCGGCGACGCGCGCGGTCCCGGTCGACCGAATCGTCGCGGTCGTCAACAACGAGGTGATCACCGCCCAGCAACTGCGTGCCCGCGTGGAGCAGGCCGAACGCCAGCTGAGCCGCCAGGGCGTGCAGGTGCCGCCCGGAGATGTGCTCGAGCGCCAGTTGCTCGAGCGCCTGATCGTCGAGAGCGCCCAACTGCAGCTCGCGCGCGACACCTCTCTGCAAGTGGACGACGCCACGCTTGCGCGCGCCATCGACCGTATCGCCGGCAATAACCGGCTCAGTATCGACGAACTGCGCAATACGCTCGAACGCGACGGCGTGTCCTGGAGTCGCTTCCGCGACGAGATCCGCACCGAGATCCTGCTCACCCGCCTGCGTGAGCGCGAGATCGACAGCCGCATCGTCGTCACCGACGCCGAGATCGACAATTTCCTCGCCAACAACCCCGACGCCTTCTCCGGCGAGGAGTTCGAGGTATCCCACATCCTTCTGCGCGCCCCCGAAGGGGCGACGCCGGCGCAGATCGACGCCCTGCGCGCCCGCGCAGAGACGGTCATGGCACGGCTGCGCTCGGGGGAGGATTTCGCCCGCCTCGCGGCCGAGGTGTCCGATGCGCCCGACGGCATCAGTGGCGGCAGCCTGGGCTGGCGGCCGCGTGATCGGCTGCCGGCGCTGTTTGCCGATGCGGTGCGGGACATGCGCCCGGGTGACATCTCGCCGCTGCTGCGGAGTGCTGCCGGCCTGCACATCGTCCGCCTGGTCGACAAGCGCGGTGGTGGCGCCGCGGCGGTGCAGCAGCTCGAACAGACGCGTGCCCGCCACATCCTGGTCAAGACCTCCGAGGTGCTGTCCGATGCCGAGGCCCAGGCCCGCATGCTCGCGCTGCGCGAACGCGTGCTCAACGGCGCCGATTTCGGCGAGCTGGCCAAGGCCAACTCCGCCGACCTGTCCGCGGCCAAGGGCGGCGACCTGGGCTGGCTCAATCCGGGTGACACGGTGCCCGAGTTCCAGCGTGCGATGGATGCGCTCAAGCCGGGCGAGATCAGCCCGCCGGTGCGCTCGCCCTTCGGCTGGCATCTCATCCAGGTGCAGCAGCGCCGGGTGCAGGACGTCACCGACGAGCGCAAGCGCTCTGCCGCGCGCACCGCACTGCGCGAGCGCAAGGCCGACGAAGCCTACGAGGACTGGCTGCGCCAGCTGCGCGACAGCACCTACGTCGACTACCGGCTCGACCGGGAGTGAGTGCGGCGGCAGGGCGTGCGCCGGTGCTCGCCGTCACCAGCGGCGAGCCGGCCGGTGTCGGCCCCGAACTGTGCCTGCAGCTCGCCGGGCATGACTGGCCGGCACGCCCGGTCGTGCTTGGCGACATCGAACTGATCAGGGCGCGGACTGCCGCCAGCGGCGCCGGGGTCGAGGTCTGCGCCTACTGCCGCGAGACAGCGCCGCCGGCGGGTGCACTCGAGGTCCTGCACCGTCCACTCGCCGTGCCTGCAGAGCCGGGGCGCCTGAACGCCGCCAACGCCGCCTATGTGCTCGGCCTCCTCGATCGCGCCATCGATGGCTGCCTCGACGGCGAGTTCGCCGCGATGGTGACCGCGCCGGTGCACAAGGGTGTGATCTGCGACGGATTGGGCGCGGCCCGGGCCATGGCCTTCACCGGACACACCGAGTACCTCGCCGAGCGCACGCGCACGCCACGGGTGGTGATGATGCTGGTCGGCGGTGGCCTGCGCGTCGCTCTGGTCACGACCCATCTGCCGCTCGCCGAAGTGGCGGCGGCGATCAGCCCGGTGGCGATCGAAGAGACCCTGCGCATCCTGCATGCCGACCTCGTCGCCCGCTTCGGCCTGGCGGCACCGCGCATCCTCGTCGCCGGTCTGAATCCGCACGCGGGCGAGGGCGGCCACCTCGGCCGCGAGGAGATCGAGATCATCAGCCCGGTCCTGGAGCGGCTGCGCGCCGAAGGCATGCACCTCGTCGGCCCGCTGCCGGCCGACACGCTGTTCGTGCCGCACACGCTCGAACATGGCGATGCGGTGCTGGCCATGTACCACGACCAGGGCCTGCCGGTGCTCAAGCACGCCAGCTTCGGCGGCGGCGTCAACGTGACCCTGGGCCTGCCGATCATCCGTACCTCGGTCGACCACGGCACGGCGCTCGACCTCGCCGGCAGCGGTCGCGCCGACCCCGGTAGCCTGTTCGCCGCGGTCGACATGGCCATCTCGATGGCCGGCGCTGCCGGGCGCGCCTGAACGAAGCGT
>JBFJWO010000490.1:0-3826 GCA_041623575.1 Gammaproteobacteria bacterium | reverse complement strand
CCCCCCGTTGTGGCGCCCCGCGGCGGTCACGGGATGCCGACGATCGTTTATCGCGTACTTGTTCGGCGCGCGCAAGCGTCGCTTGCGGGTTGCCACGTGGATCGACTCGGGCGGGTCGAATCGTGGCGCGCTATCCGTTTGCCCAGCCGGGCGGGCGACCGAGGGACGCGTTTTTCGGCTGCCTGCGCGGGCGGGGCGGTGTCGCGGATTTTCCGCCCCGGATTATGTCAGAGAATCGGCGCGTTGGCGGAAATTTGCGCCGCCGCCCGCGGTCAGGGTTACACCTGTCCGGATTGTGACCGACACCACACGGGGAATGTGACCGCCACCACATCAACCCCGCGCGGCGCGGCCAACAATTGCCGCCGATTCCACGCGCAACCCACGAAGGACCCGAGATGAGCGAACGCAACCCGCAGCAACTCGAGCGACGCGGCTCGCCACGGACGACGGATCGCGCCGGGCGCGTGCTGCCCAGTGCCGGCCCCCGATTGCGCCTCGCCGACCTCTGTGCGCCCTACCGGCCGTGCTCGCCGGCGGCTTTCCCGCCGCACCCGCTCGGTATCGACGACGTGCGCGCGGCTTTCGCCGGGCTCGACGAGAACAGCTGGATCGAGCACCGTCTCTCGCGCATGCAGCTGCGCTGCCTGCCGGTCGAGCAACTGATGGACGCCAACGATCGCCCGGCGAACGGCCGGCCGGATGACGGCGCCGCCCGCGAACGCGCACGCTACGAGGGCGTGAACCTGGCCCTGCAGGACGCCGACAGCGGCCAGATGAAAGCCATGGCCCGCCTCGCCCGGCGGTGTGCGCTGGCGCGCGGTGCCGGGCGGCGGGTGCTCGACCTGCACTACTGCCTCGAGAGCCTCTGCGTGCTGCCCGTGCAGCGCAACCGCGGCTACGACCGTGTGCTGGCGAGCGCGGTGGCCGCCTTGGTCAGCCGCGAGCTCGAGGCCCTTGCGCAGGCACTCTGGCACACCCACACCTGCGCCGTGCAGGTGGCCTTCACCAGCCGAGTGGACGAGCACGCCGGCACCGCGCTGCGCGAGATCATCGTCGCCCGTCTGCGCGACGAGCTGGTGGCCCAGGACAGCCTGCTCCAGCTCGACGGCAAGCTCTCCCGGTTCCTGCCCCTGAAAGCCTGAAAGCCCCCGCGGCGCCGCCGCCTCGCGGCGCCGGACCGCCCGTCGCGAGCAGCTAACGGCGGGTCGTGGGCAAGCAAGCCCCGCCCCCGGCGCTGGCCGATCATGGCCGGCGCTCCGTCACGTGCAACCCCGAGCGCTTGTGTATAGTTGGCGCCGCCGGTGCGCCCGCGAGGGCCTGCCCGGCGCGCCGTTGCGCCCGCGACGCCGGCACCACAACCCGAGGTTTCAGCGCTGGGAGTCCAGATGTTCAGGAAAAGTCTTGCGATCGCCGGCTTCGACGACGAGGTCGCCGCTGCCATCGCCGCCGAGCAAGCCCGCCAGGAGGAGCACATCGAGCTGATCGCCTCGGAGAACTACTGCAGTCCGCGGGTCATGGAAGCCCAGGGCGGCGTGATGACCGACAAGTACGCCGAAGGCTACCCGGGTAAACGCTACTACGGCGGCTGCGAGCACGTCGACGTCGTAGAGCGCCTGGCCATCGAGCGCGCCAGGCAGTTGTTCGGCGCCGACTACGCCAATGTGCAGCCGCATTCGGGTTCGCAGGCGAACGCAGCCGTGTACATGGCGCTCGTGCAGCCGGGCGAGACGGTGCTCGGCATGAGCCTGGCCCACGGCGGGCACCTGACGCACGGCGCCACCGTCAATTTCTCGGGCAAGCTCTACCACGCCGTGCAATACGGTCTCGACGAGGCCACCGGCGAGATCGACTACGACCAGGTCGCGGCACTGGCCGACGAGCACAAGCCGAAACTCATCGTGGCGGGCTTCTCGGCCTATTCGCGGGTCGTCGACTGGCAGCGTTTCCGCGACGTCGCCGACGGCGTCGGCGCCTACCTGCTGGTCGACATGGCGCACGTCGCCGGCCTGGTGGCGACCGGTCACTACCCCAACCCGGTGCCCGTGGCCGACGTGGTCACGACCACCACGCACAAGACTCTGCGCGGTCCGCGCGGCGGTCTGATCCTGGCCCGTCACAACGAGGCGCTGGCCAGGAAGTTCAACTCGCTGGTGTTCCCGGGTCTGCAGGGCGGGCCGCTGATGCACGTCATCGCCGCCAAGGCGGTGGCGTTCAAAGAAGCCCTGGAGCCCGGCTTCGCGGACTACCAGCAGCAGGTGCTGGACAACGCCCGGGCGATGGCGGCGGTGTTCCAGGAGCGCGGCTACGCGGTCATCTCGGGCGGCACGGACGACCACCTGATGCTGGTCAGCCTGATCGACAGGGGCCTGACCGGCAAGGCGGCGGATGCCGCGCTCGGGCGCGCCAACATCACCGTCAACAAGAACAGCGTGCCGAACGACCCGCAATCGCCGTTCGTGACCAGCGGCATCCGCGTCGGCACGCCGGCGGTCACCACCCGCGGCTTCGGCGAGGGCGAGATCCGCCAGGTGACCCACTGGATGTGCGACGTGATGGACGACGTCGACAATCAATCGGTCATCGACGCCGTGCGCGCGCGCGTGCTGGAGCTGTGCGCGCGTTTTCCCGTGTACGCCGACTGAGGCCCGGAGGCCGCGCGCGTGGCGATCAGCGTCTTCGACCTGTTCAAGATCGGTATCGGGCCCTCCAGCTCGCACACGGACGGCCCGATGCGGGCGGCCCTGACGTTCGTCACCGGGCTCGACGAGGCCGGCCTGCTGGCCGCCACGCGGCGCATCAAGGCCGAGCTCTACGGCTCGCTGGGTGCGACCGGCAAGGGCCACGGCAGCGACAAGGCGGTGCTGCTCGGCTTCGAGGGCGAGAGCCCGGAAACGGTCGACACCGACGGCGTCGCCGCGCGCCTTGCCGCTATTCGCGAGCAGGGTGCCATCCGGCTGCCGAACGGCGCCAGACTGGCCTTCAGCGAGGCCGAGGACCTGGTGTTCCACCGCCGCCTGTCGCTGCCCTACCACCCCAACGGCATGCGCTTCACCGCCTTCGACGAGTCCGGTGAGCGGCTCGCACGGCGCAAGTACTACTCGGTCGGCGGTGGCTTCGTGGTCGACCAGCAAGCCGCCGGCGCCGATCGCATCGTCCCCGACGAGACCGGTCTCGCCCACCCCTTCTCCACTGGCGCCGGGCTGCTCGCCGCCTGCGAGGAAAGCGGGTTGTCGGTGAGCCAGCTGATGCTGGAGAACGAAACGGCCTGGCGCAGCCCGGGCGAGATTCGCGAGCAACTGCTCGCGATCTGGCAGGTGATGCGCGACTGCGTGCGCCGCGGCTGTCGGACCGAGGGCGTGCTGCCGGGCGGCATGAAGATCAAACGCCGCGCCGCGCGCCTGTACCGCCAGCTGAGCGCCGAGAGCGACGCGGGCACCGACGGCATGGCCGCCATGGACTGGGTGGACCTGTTCGCGCTCGCGGTCAACGAGGAGAACGCCGCGGGCGGGCGAGTGGTGACCGCACCGACCAACGGCGCCGCGGGCATCGTGCCGGCGGTCATGCACTACTACGAGCGGTTCTGCGCCGGTGCCGACGACGACGGCATGGTGCGTTTTCTGCTGAGCGCCGGCGCGATCGCCATCCTCTACAAGGAGAACGCCTCGATCTCCGGCGCCGAGGTCGGTTGCCAGGGCGAGGTCGGCGTGGCGTGCTCGATGGCCGCGGGGGCGCTTGCCGAGGTGCTCGGCGGCACCCCCGAGCAGGTGGAGAACGCCGCCGAGATCGGCATGGAGCACAACCTCGGGCTGACCTGCGACCCGGT
>JBFJWO010000489.1:0-3838 GCA_041623575.1 Gammaproteobacteria bacterium | reverse complement strand
TTCAGTTGCTCGAAGATCCGCGCCAGGCGGCTGAACATCTTGAAGCAGGGGCGGATGTCGGGCTCGCGCAGGGCCTTGCGCGCGGCGAGCAACTCGTGCACGGCGAGCTTCATCCACAGTTCCGAGGTCTGGTGCTGGATGATGAACAGCATCTCGTCGTGGGCGCTCGACAGGGGGTGTTGCGCGCCCAGCAGTTGCGGCAAGTGCAGGTAGTCGCTGTAAGACATGCCCCCGTCGAAGGCCATGCCGGCGCCGTCTTCGGCGGGGTCGAACGGTTTGCTCATCGCGCTCTCCGAGCGTCGCGGCTCACGTCACCGCGGCGCGGGCGTGGAACTCGGGCCGATCCCAGGAACCCTCGCGCAGGATGGCGGCCAGCACCGAAGCCGCGGTGTCGACGTCGGCGGCGCAGTTGTAGAGCGGCGCGAAACCGAAGCGCATGAGGTCGGGCGCGCGAAAGTCGCCGATCACCCGGTGCGCGATCAGCGCCTGGATCACCGCGTAGCCGTGCGGGTGGCGGAAGGTCACGTGCGATCCGCGTCGCGCCGCCTCGCGGGGGCTCGCGAGAGCCACGTCGAACCCGGCGCATTGCGCTTCGACCTGCTCGATGAACGCGTTGCTCAGGGCGAGCGAGCGCTCGCGGACCTCGTCGAGGTCGATCCCGTCCCACGCGTCGAGGGCGGCGTCGAGCGCCCGCATGGCGAGAATCGGCGGTGTCCCCACGCGCAGGCGCCGCACGCCCGCGGCCGGGCGATACTGCGCCTCGAAATCGAACGGCGCCGCGTGCCCCAGCCACCCGCTCAGGTGCGGGCCGATGCGATCGGCGTGGCGCGGGTGCGCGTAGACGAACGCCGGCGCGCCGGGGCCGCCGTTGAGGTACTTGTAGCCGCAGCCGACGGCGAAGTCCGCGTCCGCCCCGGCCAGGTCTACCGGCAGGGCCCCGGCCGAGTGCGCCAGGTCCCACACCGTCAGGGCGCCGCACGCATGCGCGGCCGCCGTCAACGCGCTCATGTCGTGGCGGCGCGCGCTGCGGTAGTCGATTTCGGTCAGCATCAGCACGGCGACCTGCTCGTCGAGTGCAGCGGCTACCGCTTCGGGCTCGACCGTGCGCAGGCGCACCCCGGCACGCGAGCGCGCCACACCCTGGGCGATGTAGAGGTCGGTCGGGAAGTTGCCGGTGTCGGACAGGATCAGCCCGCGCCGCGGCGCCAGGTCGAGCGCGGCGTTGAGCGCCTTGAACAGGTTGATCGACGTGGAGTCGCCTGCCACCACCGACCCGGGCGGCGCGCCGATGAGACGACCGATTCGCTCGCCGAGCGTTTCGGGAAGGTCGAACCAGCCCGCGTCGTTCCAGCCGCGGATGAGCATCTCGCCCCACTCCGCGTCCAGCGTCGTGGCGAGGCGCTCGCGTGCCGCCACGGGCAACGGGCCGAGCGAGTTGCCGTCCAGGTACACCAGGCCGTCGGGCAGCGCGAAAGCCTCGCGCCGTAACGCCTCGCCCGCTGCGGACGTCGTCACCGGCGCGCGCCCTGGCGCAGGCGAAAGCGCTGGATCTTGCCGGTCTGGGTCTTGGGCAGCGCGTCGACGAACACCACCGAGCGTGGGTACTTGTAGGGCGCGATGCTTGCCTTGACGTGCTCCTGCAGGCGTTTGACACACGCCTCATCGCCCGCGACGCCCTCGGCGAGCACCACGTGCGCCTGCACGACATGGCCACGTTCCGGGTCGGGCGCCCCGACCACCGCGCACTCGGCGACGTCGGCGTGGGCGAGCAGCGCCGCCTCGACCTCAGGGCCGGCGATCTTGTAGCCGGAGGACACGATCAGGTCGTCGCTGCGTGCGACGAAATGAAACACGCCGTCCGCGTCCTGGGTGAACGAGTCGCCGGTGAGGTTCCAGCCCTCGCGCACGTAGTCGGCCTGGCGCGCATCGGCGAGGTAGCGGCAGCCGGTCGGCCCGCGCACCGCAAGGCGCCCCACTTCGCCGCGTGCCACCTCTTGCATGGCATCGTCGACGACTTTCGCCTGGTAGCCCTGCACGACCCGCCCGGTGGCACCCGGCGAGGCGTCCTCGAAACGGTTGGAGATGAAAATGTGCAGCATCTCGGTGGCGCCGATGCCGTCGAGCATGGGCTTGCCGGTGCGCGCGCGCCACTCCTCGAACACCGGCGCGGGCAGGGTCTCGCCCGCCGACACCGCGGCGCGCAGCGAGGAGAGATCCGCACCTTCGTCCATCGCGCGCAGCATGAACCGGTAGGCGGTCGGCGCGGTGAAGCACACGGTCGCCTTGTAGGTCTCGATGATGTCGATCATGTTGGCCGGCGAGGCGTTCTCGAGCAGGGTCGCGGTGGCGCCGAAGCGCAACGGGAACACCGCCAGCCCGCCGAGCCCGAAGGTAAAGGCGAGCGGCGGCGAGCCGACGAACACGTCGTCGGGTCTCACGCCCAGCACCTCACGCGCGTAACCGTCGGCGATGATCAGCAGGTCGCGGTGGAAATGCATCGTGGCCTTGGGCTCGCCGGTGGTGCCGGAGGTGAAGCCGAGCAGGGCCACGTCGTCGCGCCCCGTGGGCACCGCCTCGAACGTCACCGACTTGTCGAGCGCCGCGCGGTCCAGTTCGGCGTCGTGGTTGGCCGTGCCGTCGAACCCGACCACCTTGTCGAGAAACGCGTTGTCCTTGGCGCAGGCGACGATCTCGTCGGTCATGCGCGTGTCGCAAAGGGCCAGCCCGACGCGCGCCTTGTCGACGATCTTCCTCAGCTCGGCCGCGCGCAGCATGGGCATGGTGTTGACCACCACCGCGCCGGCCTTGGTGGCGGCCAGCCAGCACGCCACCATGGCCGGGTTGTTGGCCGAGCGGATCAGCACGCGGTTGCCGGGCCGCACGCCGTAGTTCTCGACCAGCGCGTGCGCGAGCCGGTTGGTCCAGTCGGCCAGTTCCTTGTAGGTGCGCCGCCGGCCGTTGCCGATCAGCGCGTCGTGGTCGCCGAAACCCATCGCCACCATGCGGTCGGTGAGTTCCACCGCCGCGTTGAGGCGCTCGGGGTACTCGAACCCCTCGAGCAGGAAGTCGGGCCACTGCTCCCGCGGGGGCAGGTTGTCCCGGGCGAACGTGTCGGTGTGCGCACTAGGTCCCAGCATTTTCAATCCCTCCCGCCAGCGCCTGTCGGGCAATCACGATCTTCTGCACGTCCGAGGCGCCCTCGTAGATCCTGAGCGCACGGATCTCGCGGTACAGCGCCTCGACGGTCGAACCGCGCCGCACGCCCTCCCCGCCGTGGATCTGGACCGCCTGATCGATGACACGTTGGGCGGCCTCGGTGGCGTACAGCTTCGCCATCGCCGCCTCGCGGGTGACCCGCGCCGCGCCCGCGTCCTTGGTCCACGCCGCACGGTAGACGAGCAGCGCCGCCGCATCCACTTCGAGCGCCATGTCGGCGAGATGCCCCTGCACCATCTGCAACTCGGCCAGCGGCGCGCCGAACAGCTCGCGCGAACGCGCGCGCTCGAGGCTTGCCGCCAGGGCCTTGCGGGCGAAGCCGAGCGCGGCCGCGCCCACCGTGGAACGAAACACGTCGAGCACGGCCATGGCGATCCCGAACCCACGCCCCGCCTCGCCGATCAACGCGCCGTCCGGCAGCGACACCTCGTCGAAGCGCAGGCGAGCCAGCGGGTGCGGGGCAATCACCTCCAGGCGTTCAACGACACTCAGCCCGGGCGTGTCCGCGGGCACCAGGAACGCCGACAGCCCGCGCGCACCGGGCGCCTCGCCGGTGCGCGCGAACACCACATAGAAATCGGCGATACCGCCGTTCGACACCCAGGTCTTCTCGCCACTCAGG
>JBFJWO010000488.1:0-3845 GCA_041623575.1 Gammaproteobacteria bacterium | reverse complement strand
GCTGCTCGACGAACCGACCAACCACCTCGATCTCGATGCGCTGGTGTGGCTGGAGACCTGGCTCGCCGAGTACGCCGGCATCCTGCTGCTCATCACCCACGATCGCGAGTTCCTCGATCGCGTGGTGACCCACGTCGCGCACCTCGAAAACGCTACCGTGACGACTTTCGCCGGCAACTACTCGGCCGCCGAGGCGCGGCGCGCCGAGTTGCTGCTCGGCCAGCAGCAGCAGTACGACAAGCAGCAGCGCGAGATCGCGCACATGCGCCGTTTCGTCGACCGCTTTCGCTACAAGGCCTCGAAGGCGCGCCAGGCCCAGAGTCGGCTCAAGGCGCTGGAGCGCATGGCGACGGTCGCCGCGGTGCACGCCGAGAGCGAGTTCCGGTTCGAGTTCGAGAAACCGGATGCCGTGCCCGACCCGATCCTGGAGCTTCGCCAGGTGCAGGCGGGCTACGACGGCCTCACGGTGCTGCGCGACGTGACCCTGTCGTTGCAGGCCGGCGCGCGCATCGGCCTGCTGGGCGCGAACGGCGCCGGCAAGTCCACGCTGATGAAAGTGCTGGCGCGCCACCTCGAGCCCCAGGCGGGCGACAGCACCGCGCACCGCAACCTGCGTATCGGTTATTTCGCCCAGCACGAGCTGGAGTTGCTCTCGCCCGCGGAGTCGCCGCTGGCACACCTCAGGCGCATCGCGGGGGATGCGCGCGAAGCGTCTCTGCGGGGCTTCCTCGGGCGTTTCGGCTTTCCGGGCGAGATGGCCGGTGAGCCGGTGGAGATCCGTTCCGGCGGCGAGAAGGCCCGGCTGGTGCTGGCCATGCTGGTCTACCAGAAACCGAACCTGCTGTTGCTCGACGAGCCCACGAACCACCTCGATATGCAGATGCGCCAGGCGATCACCGCGGCGCTGCAGGACTTCGAGGGCAGCCTGGTGATCGTCGCGCACGATCGCTACCTGCTGCGCCTGGTCACCGACGAGCTGTGGCTGGTCGACGCCGGCGCGGTGACGCGATTCGACGGCGATCTCGACGACTACGTGCGCTGGCTCAACGAGCGCCAGCGCAATGCCGCCGCCCGGCCCGCCGGCACGAGCCCCGAATCGGCCCGGGACGTGCGCCGGCGCCGGGCGGCGGCCCGTGACGAAACCCGCGAACTGCGCACGAAAGTCTTGGAACTGGAGCGCCGGCTCGAAAAGCTCGAGACCCGCCAGAGCGAGATCGAAACCTTGCTCGCCGACAACGCGGTGTACGCGGCCGAGCACAAGCAGCGACTGCGCGAGCTGCTGGCCGAACGCGGCCAGGCCGCCGGCGCCCGCGAGGCCCTGGAGGAGGAGTGGCTCGAAGCCGCCCACGCGCTCGAACGACTCGAGGAGGTGGGCGCCGGGAAGTGATCGCCCTGCCGCCGTCGCCCCGGCGGTCTAGATAGCGCGCGAGAACTGCACGCCGTTGGGGGACTCGCGAAGGTGGCGGTCGAACACCATGCACACGTTGCGCACCAGCAGGCGCCCGGCAGGGGCGACCGCAAGGACGTCGGCGTCGTTCTCGATCAGGCCGTCGCCGGCAAGGCGCTGCAGATCGTCGCGTTCGGCGCCGAAGTAGCGCTCGAAGTCTATGCCCCACTGCTCCCCGAACGCGGCCTTGTCGAGGCGCAGGCGGCACATGAGGCGGGTGATCAGGTCGCGCCGGATGCGGTCGTCGCGTTCGAGCGCCACGCCGCGCGCAACGGCGAGCCCACCGGCGTCGATGGCCGCGCAGTAGTCTTCGAGCGTGCGTTGGTTCTGCGAGTAACACCCGGCCACCGAGCCTATCGCGCTCATCCCGACGGCGACGAGGTCGCACCCGCCGTGGGTGGAGTAGCCCTGAAAATTGCGGTGCAGGGTGCCGTTCTCGCGCGCGCGGGCCAGTTCGTCGCCCGGCAGGGCGAAGTGATCCATGCCGATGTACACGTAGCCGGCGGCGCCCAGGCGCTCGATGGTGAGCTGCAGCAGCGCGAGCTTGTCGGCCGGCGTCGGCAGCTGGGACTCGTCGATCTGGCGCTGGGTCTTGAACAGCCGCGGAAGATGCGCGTAGTTGAACACCGACAGGCGATCGGGCCGTGCCGAGATCACTTCGTCCAGCGTGCGCGCGAAACTGCGCGTCGTCTGCAGCGGCAGGCCGTAGATCAGGTCGACGCTGACGGAGCGAAACCCCCTGGCGCGCGCGGCATCGAGCACCGCCCAGGTCTGTGCCGCGCTCTGCAAGCGGTTGACCGCGCGTTGTACCCGCGGGTCGAAATCCTGGATCCCGAGGCTCATGCGGTTGAAGCCGAGGCTGCGCAACAGCGCCACGGTTTCGGGTCCGGCCTCCCGCGGGTCGATCTCGATGGAGTACTCGCCGCCGTCGTCGTCGCGCAGCGAGAAGTGCCGTGCCATGGCCCCCATCAGCTCACCCATCTGCGCCGCGCTCAGGAACGTCGGCGTGCCGCCGCCCCAGTGCAGCTGGTTCACCGGCCGGCTGCGGTCGAACAGCGCGCCCTGGCGCTCGATCTCGCGGTGCACGCGCTCGAGGTAGGGCTCGGCGCGTTTGCGGTTGGCGGTGATGACCTTGGTGCACGCGCAATAGAAACACACGGTGGCGCAGAACGGCAGGTGCGCGTAGAGCGACAACGGGCTGGCGGGTGCGCTGTTGCTCGCCGACGCGCGGTCCTGGTAGTCGGCGGCGGTGAACCCGTCGCTGAACTGCACGGCGGTGGGGTAGGACGTGTAGCGCGGTCCCGAAACGTCGTAGCGCGACACCAGGCCCAGGTCGAAGGCCAGGTCGTCGAGCGGCGCTGTGCGCCCGCCGGCGGGGCTGCTCATTCGCATTTCGAGGCGCCGCAGTTGAGGCACGTGCGGCAGCTGTCGAGCACCACGACCGCCTTCATGCGGCACTTGTGGCAGAGGGTCGCGTGCGCGGGAAACTCGCCGTCGGCGTGCGCCGCCCCGCTGTCCTCGCCGGGCGCGACCGGCACGCGCAGCAGCCCGATGCGCGCCAGGTGTTGCTCGATCACGTCGCCCAGCGCCGCGACCAGCGAGGGGATGTAGCGGCCCTCGTGCCAGTAGCCGCCGCGCGGGTCGAACACCGAACGCAGCTCCTCGACCAGGAAGGTCACGTCGCCGCCCTTGCGAAACACCGCGGACATGACGCGGGTCAGGGCCACGATCCACTGGAAGTGCTCCATGCTCTTGGAGTTGACGAACACCTCGAAAGGCCGGCGCAGCTCGTGCTCCGTGCCGGCGTTGAGCACGATGTCGTTGATGGTGATGTAGAGCGCGTGCTCGGAGACGTGCTCGGGCGGCTTGAGCTTGTAGGTCGCACCCTCGAGCCGCGCGGGGCGCTCGAGCTTCTCGTGCATCTGGGTGACCTCGGCCGCGCCCGCCGGCGCCGGCTCGTCGATGCGCCACTGCACGATGGGTCGGTCGATCTTGACGGCCATTGCCCGTTCCTCCTCAGCCACCGGCCAGGTAGCCCTCTTTGAGGGCGTCGTAGAGGTTCGCCGCGGTGTGTGTCTCGCCCGCGTAGTCCACTTCCTCGTCGCCGCGCACGCGCACCCGGCTGCCGTCGTCGAGGACGAACTCGTAGTGCGTGCGCGCGAGGTCCTGCGGGCGCACCAGCACACCCTGGAAGTTCCCCGGGTTGAAGCGGAACACGGTGCACCCTTTCAGCCCTTTCTCCCAGGCGTGGAAGTAGATGTCCTTGAAGCGCTCGAAAGGCATGTCCGTCGGCACGTTGATGGTCTTGGAGATCGAGGAGTCGACGAACCGTTGCGCGGCCGCCTGCACGTCGAGGTGCTCGCCCGGCGCGACGTCGTCGGCGGTGACGAACCAGTCG
>JBFJWO010000487.1:0-3869 GCA_041623575.1 Gammaproteobacteria bacterium | reverse complement strand
GGGCAGGCGCGCGATGTCGGTGCCGGCGTAGTCGATGTGCCCCGAGCGCACCCGCTGCAGTCCCATGATGCATTCGAGCAGCGTGGTCTTGCCGACCCCGTTGCGACCCATCAGGCAGGTGCACGCCCCGGCGTCGATCGCGAGGTCGACGTCCCACAGGGTGTGGCTCTCGCCGTAGTAGTGGTCCAGGCCGCGGATATCGAGGCACACCTGGGGAGCGTCCGGCGCCGGGGCCTGCGCGGTGTCGGCAGCGTCAGGTGATGCGACGATGGCGTTCATCCCAGGTACACCTCCACTACGCGCGGATCGTTCTGCACGCTTTGCATGTCGCCCTCGGCCAGCACCCGGCCCTGATGCATTACGGTGACGCGACTGTCGAGCGCGCGCACGAACTCCATGTCGTGCTCGACGACGACGATCGTGTGCTCGCCGGCGAGTGCCTTCAGCAGCTCGACGGTCTTCTCGACCTCCTGGTGGGTCATGCCGGCGGCCGGTTCGTCGACGAGCAGCAGCCGGGGGTTCTGTACCAGCAGCATGCCGATCTCGAGCCATTGCTTCTGCCCGTGCGACAGGGCGCCCGCCGGGCGGTGCTGCCGGTCCTCGAGGTCGATCAGTTCCAGCACCTGCGCGATACGCTCGCGCTCGGGCTGCCGCAACCGGGCCAGCAACGTGGCCAGCACGCGCTTGTCGCCGGCCAGCGACAGTTCCAGGTTCTCGAACACCGTGTGGCTTTCGAACACGGTGGGTTTCTGGAACTTGCGTCCGATGCCGGCACGTGCGATGTCCGCCTCGGACAGGCGCAGCAGGTCGATGCGCTGGCCGAACCACACGCGCCCGCTGTCGGGCCGGGTCTTGCCGGTGACGATATCCATCATCGTGGTCTTGCCGGCGCCGTTGGGGCCGATCACGCAGCGCAGCTCGCCCTCGCCGATGTAGAGGTTCAGACCGTCGATCGCCTTGAAGCCGTCGAAGCTGACCGAGATGTCCTCGACGTAGAGGATCGTGCCGTGGCCGACGTCGAGATTGTCGGCCGCCGGGGCGGGCGCCAGCGTGCGAGCGTCGAGAGCCGCGAGCGCGCGTCGGCCGCCGGCGAGCGCCGACATCAGGCGAGCGCCTTGCGGCGCAGGATGCCGGCCAGCCCGCGGGGAAGCAACAGCGTGACCAGCACGAACAGGCCGCCGAGTGCGAACAGCCAGACTTCCGGCAGTGCGCCCGTGAGGTAGGTCTTGGCGTAGTTGACGAGGATCGCACCGGCCACGGCCCCGTACAGGGTCGCACGCCCGCCGACCGCGACCCAGATCACGATCTCGATCGAGTTGAGCGGCGCGAACTCGCCGGGATTGATGATACCGACCTGCGGGACGTACAGTGCCCCGGCGATACCGGCGAGCACGGCCGAGAAGGTGAAGATCGCCAGCTTTACGTGCTCCACGCGGTAGCCGACGAAGCGCGCGCGATCTTCGGCGTCGCGGATCGCCACGGCCACGCGGCCGAGCTTGGAGTTCACGATCGCGCGGCAGGCGACGTAGCCGAGGCCGAGCGCCACGGCCGAGGCGACGAACAATGCCACCCGCGTGCCCGCGGCGCTGAGGTCGAAGCCGAGGATGTCCTTGAAGTCGGTCAGGCCGTTGTTGCCGCCGAACCCCATCTCGTTGCGAAAGAAGGCGAGCATCAGCGCGTAGGTCAGCGCCTGGGTGATGATCGAAAGGTACACGCCGGTCACGCGCGAGCGAAACGCCAGCCAGCCGAACGCGAACGCCAGCAGGCCGGGTACCACGGCGGCCATCAGCACGGCGAACCAGAACATGTCGAAGCCGTACCAGAACCAGGGCAGTTCCTGCCAGTCGAGGAACACCATGAAGTCCGGCAGTTGCGGGTGCGCGTAGACGCCTCGCTCGCCGATCTGGCGCATCAGGTACATGCCCATCGCGTAACCGCCGAGCGCGAAGAACGCGCCGTGGCCCAGCGAGAGAATGCCGACATAGCCCCACACCAGGTCGACGGCCAGCGCCAGCAGCGCGTAACACAGGTACTTTCCGAGCAGCGCCACGTTGTACGTCGGCACGTGCAGGACGCTCGACTCGGGGACGGCGAGGTTGAGCACCGGCACCAGTACGGCGACGAGCGAGAGCACGCCGAGAAACACGACGTCCGAGGGGCGGTAGTGGTGCGTCGTTGCCCTCATGAGCCCTGTGCCGTGCGGCCCTTCTGCGGGAACATGCCACGCGGGCGTTTCTGTATGAACAGGATGATCACGACCAGCACCAGGATCTTGGCGAGCACCGCGCCCGAGAAGGGTTCGAGCAGCTTGTTGGCGACGCCCAGCGTCAAGCCGCCGAACAGCGTCCCCCACAGGTTGCCGACGCCGCCGAACACCACGACCATGAACGAGTCCACGATGTAGGCCTGGCCGAGGTTCGGCCCGACGTTGGTGAGTTGGCTGAGGGCCACGCCGGCGACGCCCGCAACACCCGAGCCGAGGCCGAAGGTCAACGCGTCAACACGCGCCGAGCGCACGCCCATCGCGCGGGCCATGGCGCGGTTCTGGGTGACCGCGCGCACCTGCAGCCCGAGCCTGCTGTTGCGCAGGATCGTCCACAGCAGCGCGAAGACCAGCAGGCAGAACACGATGATGTAGAGCCGGTTCAACGTCAACGCGAACGCCGGGTTGACCTGCAGCGACCCGGCCATCCACTGCGGGGTCTCGACGGCGCGGTTGAGCGGCGAGAAGACGCTGCGAACCGCTTGTTGCAGGACCAGGCTGATGCCGAACGTGGCCAGCAGGGTCTCGAGCGGTCGACCGTAGAGAAACCGGATCACGCTGCGTTCGATGGCGATCCCGGCGGCGGCGGCCACCAGGAAGGCGGCGGGAATGGCGATCAGGATCGAGGCGCCGATGTGCTGCGGCATCAGCTGCTGCAACACGTAGGTGGTGTAGGCGCCGAGCATCATCAGTTCGCCGTGGGCCATGTTGATCACTCCCATGACGCCAAACGTGATGGCGAGGCCGACGGCCGCCAGGGTCAGGACGGCGCCGAGGCTCAGGCCGAAGAAGAGCGTCTCGAGCACGCGGTAGAGCGTGAGCTTGCGCTCGATGCGCTCGAGTGCCGCCGCCGCGGCGGCGCGTGCGTTGGCGTCGGTTTCGTCCTGCAACAGGGTGCTCAGTGCATTGCGCGCTGCCGGGTGCAGGTTCCCGGACAGTGTGCCGGCGGCAGCCGTACGCACCGACGCCTGCGCGTCGGCGAGATCTGCGAGCGCGAGCGCCGTCAGGATCGCCTCCCGTACCCCCTCGTCGGTCTCGGTCTCGCGCATGTCGCGCAGAGGCGCGACCGCTTCGTCGTCGGGCGCCGCGAAGATCTGCTCTACCGCCTCGCGGCGCAGGTCGGGATCGGCGTTGCGCAGGTCGAGCCCGGCAATGGCGGCGCGCAGTTTGCCGCGCAAGGCGTTGTTAAGTCGCACCCGTTTCAGTGCCCGCTTGGGCTCGACTCCCAACGCCTGGCCGCTGAACGCTTCGGTCAGCGCGAGCTCGCCGCCCTCGGTCGCGGCCACCGTAACGATCGTGCCGTCGGCCTTGCGATAGTAGAGCGAGCTTTCCAGCAACGCTTCGAGAATGTAGCGTGCCCGCGCATGCCCGCTTGCGGCGAGCAGGTCGACACCGCGTTGCACCTTGGCAAAGGAGCGCTCGCGCAGCAACGGCGCCGCAGCCTGCAGCGCTTCGTCCCCCCCGGCGGCGGCGCGCGCATCGCCCGGTGCGAACCCTGTGCACAGTAGCAACGCAAGCAGCGCGAACGCACCGGCAGTCATGCTTCGATCGGCTTTTTTCATTGCGGGTCACGCATGGACTGAGTGCTCTCGCAGGCGATTGACGG
>JBFJWO010000486.1:0-3878 GCA_041623575.1 Gammaproteobacteria bacterium | reverse complement strand
GGCACGTGCCCCACGTTGGCGACACTGAGCTCCGCGAGGTCCCGCCGGTAGCCGGCCAACCGGGCGATCGCGTGCTGGCGCTGGCGCGCGTTCAGGACCTTGTCCATCTCCAGCAACATCGCGCGCGTGTCGGCACGGAAACGCTCTCGCAACGCTGCGTACTGCGGGTCGTGCGCGTGGCGGTCGCGCTCTATCCACTGCGCGCGCAGCCACGCCTCGATGGCGTCGGCCCCGGGGCGGCGGCGCAGTAGCGCCAGGAAGTCCTCGTGGCGGCGTTCACGGTACGCGAGCCACTGCCCGTAGTTGTCGGGCAACGCGTAGCTCAGCTCCCGCAGGCGCGCGATCTGCCGGTCGTCGAGGTCGTCGAACCAGTCCTCGAGGTTGTCGAGCAAGCGCTCGAAGCGGCGTTCGCGCCGCTCCTCGGGTGAGAGCTCCAGGCGTTCGCGGTCTTCCTCGAGCGCCTCGCGAAACGCCTCGTCGTACTCGTCGATCTGCTGCGGCGTGACGCCGGCGAGGAACCGCGCGATCGCCGGCAGGCTGCGCTCACCGATGCGCGATCGCGCGTCGTACAGCTCGCCCATCATGGCGTCGTACTCGGCGGCGCTGATGCCGTCGGCAAAGTCCCGCTCGAGGCGCTCCAGCGCCCGGGCGTAACGCGGCAACTCCTCGCGGCGGTGCCACACGGCGAGCTCGCGGATACTCGCCTCGACATACGCCTCCTGCTCGTCGGAGAGGGAGAAATAGTCCTCGACGCGCGTCTGGATCAGCCAGGGCGCGTTGTCGTACACCAGCGCGGTGGCGCTGCAGCCGCCGACGAGCGTCAGCGCCGCGAGCAGCGTTCCGGTCCGCCACAGCCGGGCTGCGAGCGCCGCGGCGAAGCCTCGCGCCGGGCCTGCGACGGTTGCGATCTCGTGCTGCTGCTCACTCATGAAGAGACTCCCCGCGCCCACGCGGCGGGCGGCGGTCGAAGGACCGCTCGAGCGATGCACTATAGCGTAGACCCACCCGCCCGCGGAACCGGGTCGGGGGCGGCTCAGGGGGCGGCGCGGACGGCGAGCTTGGCGCGCGAGCGATCGATGGCGTCGTCGACGAAGCCGCCGAAATAGTCGAGCGAATAGATACCGACGATGCGCTTGGACAGTTCCCGGCCACGGTGATCGACGAACAGCAGGGTCGGGGTGAGGTCGACGCCGTAGCGCTGAGCGAGGGCCGCGCCCGTCACCGCCTTCCCGTCGAAGTCCCGCAGCGACGCGCGGCCGTCGATGTCGACGCTGCGCATCACCACCGTGCGGGTGTAGTCGCCGCTGCGGATCATCGGTTCGAGGATCCGGGCTTCCAGCAGCCGACAGTAGGAGCAATCGTCGGCGGCGAACTCGATCATCAAAGGCGCGCCGAGCCGCCGCGCCACCTCGGCGTCCCTGGCCAGGTCGTGGGTCGGGATCACGCGCACGGCGCCGGGCGTGATGCCGGAGGACGCGACCGAGGCGATGCAAGACAGCACCACCGGCAACAGGAGTCTCGCGAGGCGTACGGTCATTGCGTCATGGTAGGACACGACCGGGTGCCGGCCCATATCCCTTCCGAGGTTGGCGAACGCGCCGGCTCAGGCGATCAGCGTCGTACGCTCGCGGCGCCGCGCGCGCCGTTGCAGGCACTCCAGCGTCTCGGGATCGACTTCGGCACTCTCGCCGTTGCGGTGCCTGATGCGCCCGGGGCGCGCTCGCTCCGGATCGGGTTCGTCCAGCACCTCGACCGGTTCGCGCAGGCGCCCGATCCTCACCACCCGGGGCGGCCGCGCCCGTATTCGCGCTACGCGGTGCTGGTGCAACTGCCGGTCGTACTCCCGCTCGAGTCGTTCGCGGCGGCGCGCTTCGCGGTACTGGCGCCACTGAAACCAGCCGAGCGCCCCCGCGAGCATCAGCAGGAAAACCAGCCAGCCGAGCCAGCCGCTGATCTGACAGACCTCGTCGCACATGGCAGCAATCCACCTTACCCGACGGTGTCGGGCAGTGTACGCCGGAAGCCGCGACGGGACCACGTCGGCGCTGTGTAGAATAGCCCGCCCGGGCAACCCGCAAGAGCCGTCGATGAGCAAGACCGACAGCGGCGACAACGCTTTCACCGCGACCTCCCCCTACGGCATCTCGCCCGAGCCCATGTACGCCGGCGCGCTGAGCTTCCTGCGCCGGCGCTACCAGCGCGACCTCGAGGGCGTGGACCTGGCGGTGCTCGGGGTGCCGTTCGACACCGCCACCTCCAATCGTCCCGGCGCCCGCTTCGGGCCCCGTGCGCTGCGGGCCGCCTCGACCAATGTCGCCTGGGGTCGCCAGTGGCCCTGGGAGTTCGATGCCTTCGAGCGCCTGGCGGTGGTCGACTACGGCGACTGCGAGTTCGACCACGGCCGCCCGGAGCAGGTGCCGGCCCGCATCGAAGCGTGTGCGCGCGCCATCCTGGAGGCCGGTACCGGCGTGCTCAGCCTGGGCGGCGATCACTTCGTCAGCTACCCGCTGCTGCGAGCGCATGCGGCGGTGCACGGGCCGCTGTCGCTGCTGCATTTCGACGCCCACTCCGATACCTGGGACGACGAGGACGGACGTATCGATCACGGCACCATGTTCCTGCACGCGGTCAACGAAGGCCTGGTCGACCCGGCGCGCTCGGTGCAGCTCGGGATGCGCACGGCCAACGAGAAGACCCGGGGCTTCAACGTGCTCGACGCCCGCTGGGTCCACCAGCGCGGCACGGCCGATGTGGCGCGCGAGGTGCGTCGCCTCCTCGGGCCCCACAAGGTCTACCTGACCTTCGACATCGACTGCCTGGACCCGGCCTTCGCACCCGGCACCGGGACCCCCGTGTGCGGCGGGTTGAGCACCTGGCAGGCGCTGGAGATCGTGCGCGCACTGGCCGGTATCGACCTGGTCGGCATGGACCTGGTCGAGGTCGCCCCGGCCTACGACGTCGGCGAGATCACCGCGCTGGCCGGGGCCACGCTGGCGCTCGAGTTCATCCACCTCTATGCCGCGGCGCGGCAGCTGTAACGAATTCCGACACCCGCCGGCGCGCGCCTGCCCGGCCCCCGTCGCCCTGTGTCGCGCCGTCGCCAGCCCGGCCCGGCGCTGGCCGCCCGCGTGGCCGACTCGAGCACTGGCACGTTATCTGCACCCGGGGTCGAAAGACAGCAGCGATTGCGGGTACCCCCGTGAACCGAACGAGCAACGCCAACCACTTCGCGCCGCGGGCCGCACGCGGTCGCCGCCGCCACGCCGCCAAACAACCCGGCAGCCACGGCCAGCCGACCTCGCACGGCCGGCGTGACGACGAACTGGCCGACCTGTACCGGGAGTTCCGACGCAACAAGTCCGTCGACCTTTGAGTCGACGACCCGGCGGCGGGCTCCCCGGCACGATCCGGCCGGTGGCCTGATCGCCCCGGAGGCGCGCGCGCCGCAGCCCCATGACCCCCATCGGCAGCGGCCGACTCTACGCGCTCGGCGCGGCGCTGTTCTACGGCCTGGTCACGACCTGCTCGCGACTCGCCTACGACGGCGGCAGCGATCCGCAGACGGTGATCTGGCTGCGCTTCGTGATCGCCGGGGCGGGCATTGCGCTGGCGCTGGCCGTCACCCGCGGGCGCTGGCGCATCCCGCTCGAACTGTGGCCGCGCACGTTGCTGCTGGCGCTCTGCTGGCTGGCGGTGTCGGCAGGCCACCTCGGCGCGGTGTACTACATTCCGGTCAGCCTGGCCGCGCTGCTGTTCTACACCTTTCCGCTGCAGATCCTGGTTCTCGATGCGCTCCTCAACGGGCGGCGGCTGTGGGCGCCCCCGTTCGCAGCCGCGTTCGCCGGCCTGGCCCTGGCGCTCGGCCCGGACCTCGGCGC
>JBFJWO010000485.1:0-3910 GCA_041623575.1 Gammaproteobacteria bacterium | reverse complement strand
GGGACTGTTGCATGCGAGTGCCTCGGGCGAGACGAACACGCCGTCAACGATAGACCAAACAGGCCGGGCTCACCAGCGCCGCGGCGGCGGCGCGAACCCGTCGCCGGGCCACCAGCGATCGGTGCGCGAGTCCGGTGCGCAGGCGCCGATACCGCGCCTGCACAGGTCCTGCGCCCACTCGTATTTCAGTACCCGGTGCACCAGCGGTTGCGCGGCCGCCTCGAACTCGACCCGGAACGCGGGCGACCACAGCGGCGCCCCGTAGCCGGTCCCCGGTGCTGCTTCGCTGCGCGCCGCAGAATCACCGCGCAGGTATTCGTGGCGCCGCGCGCCCGGCGCCAGTTCGTCCCCGCGCGGCCGCACCTGGGCGCCGCCCGCCTCGGCGAACGCCGCCATGGCAATCAGGCCGAGCGCGCTGAGGTCCGACCAGGCCGCGGCGTAGCTGTCGGCAGCGTGCGTGAAGTAGAAGGCATTGACCTGCTGGAGGCTGCCACGCCAGCCGTCGAAGGTCCGCGTCTGGTAGGGTCCGAGCACGTACATGGCCTCGTCGCGCGCAAGCGCCGAGCGGCGCCCCGAGATGATGTTGCGCCCGTCTACTGCGAGCACCACTCCAACCCGCCCTGGCCCGGGGTTGTGCACCCGCAGCCGGTAGCGCAGCCCGGGTTCGGCCGCGAGGTACGCCCGCTGCCAGCCGGGCTCGTCGTGCGTGCCGCCGGGGCGCGGGTAGACCGGCAAAGTGCGCCCGTCGGCGGCGACGACACTCAGCACGGGCGCCGTGTCCGGGCGCCCGTGCAGCAGGTGCGCCGCGGCCGGCGAAGCCAGCCACACGGCACAGAGCAAGGCAACGGATCGTCTCATCGGGATCTCTCCGGTTGGGTGTAAGCAGGTAAACGCCGCGGGTCGCGTTTCGGGGTCGAGCCCCGCGCGGCGGGTCCAACCGCCCGGCCGAATCTGTTCTAATGCCGCTTTTGGCGAAGCCCGAGCATGCCCGTACCCGAAGAACTCACCCTCGACGCCGGTCCCCTGCGCCTTGCCGCGCTGGCCTGGGGCGAGCCCGGGGCGCCGGCGGTGCTCGCGTTGCACGGGTGGCTGGACAACGCGGCGAGCTTCGAGCGCCTGGCGCCGCTGCTCGGGGATCACCGGGTGATCGCACTCGAGTTGCCGGGGCACGGCCACTCGCAGCATCGACCGCCCGGTGTGCCCTACCACTTCGTCGACTACGTCGGCGAGGTGGTGCGCGCCGCCGATGCGCTCGGCCTCGCACGGTTCAGCCTGCTCGGCCACTCGCTCGGCGCCGCGGTCGCCAGCGTCGCGGCCGGGGTGTTCGCCGAGCGGATCGAGCGGGTCGCGCTGATCGAGGGCTTCGGCCCGTTCTCCAGCGAGCACGCCGATGCACCGACCCGGCTGCGCGGCGCGATCGAGGAGATGGACGCCGTGCCCGCCAAGCGCACGCCGGTCGACGAAAGCCTGGAGCAGGCTGCGCGAGCGCGGCACCTGGTCAGCGATTTCGGCTTCGACGAAGCGTTGGTGCTGGCCCGGCGCGGCACCGCACGACGCGACGGCGGCTACGTGTGGCGCTCGGACCCGCGGCTGCGGGTAGCCTCCCCGGCCTACCTGTGCGAAGCGCAGATCGCGGCTTTCCTGCGCGCCATCACCGCACCGGCGCTGTTGATCCGCAGCGCCCGGGGCATGCTGCACAAACGCCCGCAACTGGCCAACCGTTACCCGCTGGTACACGACCTGCGCATCCACGACATGCCGGGCGGGCACCACGTGCACCTGGATTCGCCGGGCCCGGTAGCCGCGGTCCTGCGCCCGTTTCTCGCCGGCGTCGAGACGGCCCGGGCGCAGGACGAACCCGCCGGCGCCGGTAACTGATGCGCGTCGAGCAACACGCGGCGCTGCGCCCCTACAACACCTTGCGCGTCGACGCGCGTGCACGTTACCTCGTGCACCTCGAAAGCGAGCGCGACGTGGTCGACTTTCTCGCCGGACGCCGCTGGCGGGCAATGCCTCGCCTGATCCTCGGCGGCGGCAGCAACGTGCTGCTCGGCGGTGACTTCGACGGCGTCGTCGCGCGCGTGGCGCTGCGCGGGCTCGGCATCGCCGAGCGCGACGCCGACGCCACCTACGTGCGCGTGGCGGCCGGCGAGCCCTGGCATGGCGTCGTGCAGCACACGCTTGCCGCCGGCCTCGCCGGGCTCGAGAACCTGTCGCTGATCCCCGGCACGGCCGGCGCCGCGCCGATCCAGAACATCGGCGCCTACGGCGTCGAGCTCGGCACGTCGTTGCACGCGGTGGAGGCGTTCGACACGCGGTCGGGCGAGCGGCGCAGACTCAGCAACGCCGAGTGCGCGTTCGGCTACCGCGACAGCGTGTTCAAGCGCGGCGCCGGCGAACGTTTCCTGATCACCGGGCTGACCCTGCGCCTGGCGCATCGCGTGCGACTGGTTACCGACTACCGCGGCGTGCGCGAGGAACTCGCGCGCCTCGGTATCGCTACCCCGACGCCGGCCTGCGTCGCACGCGCCGTGTGCAACATCCGCCGGCGCCGCCTGCCCGACCCGCGCGTACTGGGCAACGCGGGCAGCTTCTTCAAGAATCCCTGCCTCGACGCGCTGCGAACGCAGGCCTTGCGGGCGGCACACCCGGGGTTGCCGAGTTACGCGCAGGAGGACGGGCGCCACAAGATCCCCGCGGCCTGGCTCATCGAGCAGTGCGGCTGGCGCGGTCACCGCGAGGGCGATGCCGGCATCCACCGCCAGCACGCCCTGGTGCTGGTCAATCACGGCGCCGCCGCCGCCGGCGAGCTGCGGGCACTGGCCGAGCGGGTGCGCGAAAGCGTCGCGGATCGGTTCGGGGTCGTGCTCGAGACCGAGCCGCTGATCGTCGGCGCCCGAGACCCCGGCGCGCCCCGCCCCGCCGTGGCGCGCTCGCGCGCTTCGCAGGGCCTGCGATGAACGCCCGGGCACCGCTGGTCATTTTCGACTGCGACGGCACGCTGGTCGACAGCGAGCGTCTGCAGCTCGAGTTGTTCGCCGAGTTGGCGGCCGGGCACGGGATCGAGATCGACGTCGACGCCGAGGCGCCGCGGTTTCTCGGCGCGCGCTTCGCCGATTGCGTCGCCGATGTCGAACGGCGCGCCGGCAGATCGCTGCCGGAGAATTTCATCGGCGATTTCCGTGCCGCCGCGGCCGAGATGTTCAGGCACCGGCTGCAGCCGATGCCGTACGCGCACGAGACCCTGGCCGGGCTCGGCCGGGCGCGTTGCGTCGCCTCGAACGGCCCGCGCGAGAAGACCGAACTGAGCCTCGCCATCACCGGGCTCGATCGCTACGTCGGTGAGGCCGTGTACAGCGCTTACGACGTCGGGAGCTGGAAACCCGATCCGGCGCTGTTCCTGAGCGCCGCGGCCGACATGGGTTTCGCACCCACCGACTGCGTGGTGGTCGAAGACAGCGATCATGGCATCAATGCCGGGATCGCCGCCGGCATGCAGGTGGTGGCTCTCGGGCGCCCGGCCTTCGCGCACCCCGGCGTGCACCACATCGACGCGCTACGCGATCTGCTCCCGCTGATAGAGACCCTCGCCGCGACCGCGATCGACGCCGTCCCGGGACCTGGCCGGTACACCGGGCGGTGAGCGACGGGCGCGACCGGCGACTGCTGCGCCGCGGCCTCGTCAAGCTCGGGGCGTGGCTGGTGTGCTTCGTCGTGCTGCTGCCGCTGCTGGGCCAGTTCCGCCGCACGGCCACCCTGGGCCCGAGCGGCGCGGAGTTGACGGGCACCGGCGCGCTGCTCGTGTTTGCCCTGCTGCTCGCTGCCGCGATCACCTTGCTGGCCCTTGCCCTGAATGACCTGCTGCGCTATTACGCGGCGCGCGACACGCGCTGAGCGCGCTCGTGCCGGG
>JBFJWO010000484.1:0-3919 GCA_041623575.1 Gammaproteobacteria bacterium | reverse complement strand
TCGACGAGATCGTCGCTGTCGGCGAGTCGGGTGCCTACGTGCCGGCCGCCGCACCCATCGTCGATCCGGCTACGCAGGACATCATCGGCGCCCTGATCCTCAGCGTCGACCTCGAGCGAGTCGAGCAGACCGCCGGCGCACGCCTCAGAGCGCGAGCTCCCTGAACCCGTCCTGCGGCCGTGGCCCCACGCGCACCGCGAGTCGTCGCGCGGCGAGGTCCATCAGCACCGTGCAGACCGTGCCGATACTCAGCCCGTGCAGCGGGCGGTACGGGGTGCAGATGGGGTTGTCGGGCCGCGACTGGTCGCCGAGCAGCGCGCGCAGGCGCGCCATGTCCTGACCCGGCTCCGCCGCCAGCAGTGCCGCGGCGGTTTGCAGGCGCGCCACGGAGTTCTCGCGGCTCTCGCCCGGCGGCAGGTCGGCGAACAGCCAATGGTTGGTGTGGGCGAACGGCGTTTCGGCGAGCGGCGTCTCGATCACCTCGGGCCCGGCGAACTCGTAACTGACGCCCTCGCCGCCGGCGCTGCCGAGCAGCACGTGGCCGCCCTTGCCGGCACCGGCTTCTCGTACCCGCTGCCGCGCCGCCTCGAACGAGGAGGCGTTCAGGATCTCCCGCAGCACGATGTGCACGGGCACGCCGTCTAGGCGCCCGGGCGCGGCGAGGAAGTTGAGGCACACGCCGAGGCCCGCGCTGGACAGGCCGATCTTGCCGACGATGCCCGGTTCGGTGACGGTCAGCAGTCGGCCTTCGCCGCCGCGGTCGATGCGCAGCACCACGACCAGCTCCTGCAGCCGTTCGATCCAGTCCCAGGTCTGGCCGAGCACGCGGGCGCGCGGCATCAGCACCGCGGTGCATTCCGGCGCCGAGAACGGCACCAGTTCGCTGCGCGCGTTCAGGGCGTACAGCCAGTGGACGGGTTGCCCGGCCCCTGCGGCGATCGCCTCGATCTCCTCGGCCAGGTGCGGGGCGTAGCCGCGGATCACGCGCGCGAAGTGCCCGGCGGTGTCGGCGATCGCCGACTCGGGCCGGTCGAACACCTCGCGATAGACGTCGATGCAGGCGGCGATCTCGGCGGCCAGCGCGCGGCCGTGGCCGAGGCCGATCTCGGCCGGGGAGCCGGCGAGGTCGATGAGGGGGGGCTCGCGCATGCTGCGCAGCCTAACCGAAGGAGCACGGCCCGCAAACGGGCGCACGCCGCAACCGGGCGCAAATACCGGTCGCCAACCGCACGCGGTACGGCTAGATTGTGCCGCCCCGCGCCCCGCGCCGCGCGGGAATCGGTTCAAGACGACAAGCGAGGTAAGACCCGGTGGCCAGGACTCTTCGATACGGTATCGTCGGCTGCGGCGTGATGGGCCGCGAGCACATCGCCAACCTCGACCTGATCCCCGGCTCCGAGGTCGCGGCGCTGGCGGACCCGTTTCCCGGCTCGCTCGAGGCGGCGGCCGCGCTGGCCGGCAAGGCGGCTACCTACGCCGACTACCGCGAGATGCTGGCGCAGGTCGAGCTCGACGCGCTGATCGTGGCGACGCCCAACCACACCCACCGCGAGGTGCTCGAGCACGTCTTCTCGGGCCCGCCGCTGGCGTTGCTGGTGGAAAAGCCCCTGTGCACGACGGCGGCCGACGTCCCGGTCCTGCGAGCCGCGGCCGCCGCCTACCCGGCGCCGATCTGGGTGGCGATGGAATACCGCTACATGCCGCCGCTGGCGCGACTGGTCGAGGAGGTCCGCGCGGGCACGGTGGGGCGCGTACGCATGCTGGCGCTTCGCGAGCACCGCAACCCGTTCCTGGTCAAGGTCGGCGACTGGAACCGCTTCGCCCGCAACACCGGCGGCACGCTGGTCGAGAAGTGCTGCCACTTCTTCGACCTGATGCGCTTCATCCTGCAAGACGAGCCGGTGCGGGTCTACGCCTCCGGCGCGCAGGACGTCAATCACCTCGACGAGCGTTACGACGGCGAGACGCCCGACATCCTCGACAACGCGTTCGTGGTCGTGGATTTCGCGCGCGGTGCGCGGGCGCTGCTCGACCTGTGCATGTTCGCCGACGGCTCGCGCCACCAGGAAGAGATCGCCGCCACCGGCGAGCGCGGCAAGGTCGAGTGTTTCGTGCCGGCCTCCGAGGTGGTGCTGAGCTCGCGCATGCGCGACAGCGCGCGGGTGATCCCGGTCCCGGTCGAGGTGCGCCTGCTGGCCGCCGGCCACCACCATGCCTCGACCTACTACGAGCACCTCGGCTTTCGCCGCGCCGTCCTCGACGGCGGCCCGGTCGAGGTCAGCGTCGAGGACGGGTTGCGCGCGGTGCTGATCGGCCTCGCCGCCGAGGAGTCGGTGAAGCGCGGCCAGCCGGTGCCGATCGACCCGGCGCTGTGGGGGTAGCGCGCAGCGCCGGTACGCCGCGGACGCTTGGCCAGGTGGTGACGGCTGGCCGAGACGCGCGGCTTCGAATTGATCTGCGCGGGCGTAGCGGTAACAATGCAGCGCGCCGCACAACAACAGATTCCGCCCGGGCGGAGATTCACGGCGCCGAGACCGCGCGACCCGTGTTCGCGGGTCATCACTCACCAGGAGGACGAGACCATGTCTGTACTGCGCAATGCGCTCACCGGGGTGCTGTGCCTTTTCGCCATGGGCCTTTCCGCGCCGCTGCTGGCGGCCTACCCGGAACGACCCATCACGCTCATCGTGCCGTGGGGTGCCGGCGGCGGCACCGACGCGACCGGGCGAATGATCGCGAGCATGCTGGAGAAAGAACTCGGCCAGCCCGTGAACGTCGTCAACCGAACCGGCGGCAGCGGCGTCGTCGGGCACTCGGCGATCGCCACCGCCGCGCCCGACGGGTACACCATAGGCACCGTCACCGTCGAGATCGGCATGATGCACTGGGCCGGGCTGACCGAGCTGACGGGCACGGACTACACGCCGATCGCGCTGTACAACTACGATGCCGCGGGGCTGCAGGTGCGCGCCGATTCGCCCTGGAAATCGGCGCAGGACGTGCTGGCCGCGGTCCGCGCCGCACCGGGCAAGCACAAGGGATCGGGCACGGGCCAGGGCGGTATCTGGCACCTGGCGCTGGCCGGGATGCTGAGCAAGGCCGGCATGAGCCCCGACGCCGCCCCGTGGGTGCCGTCCAAGGGCGCCGCCCCCGGCTTGCAGGAACTGGTCGCCGAGGGCGTGGACATCGTCACCTGCTCGGTGGTCGAGGCAGCGGCCCTGATCGACGCGGGCAAGGTGAAAGCGCTGGCGGTCATGGACACGCAGCGCCTCGGTGCGTTCCCCGACGTGCCGACGCTGAAGGAGGCGACGGGCGTCGACTGGCAGATGTCCGCCTGGCGCGGGTTGGCCGGGCCCAAGGGCATGCCCGCCGACGTCACCGCGACGCTCGCGCGGGCCTTCGAGACGGTCTGGAAATCGTCCGAGTTCCAGGAGTTCATGAAGGGGCGCGGCTTCGGCCTGGTCTGGAAGCCGGGTGAGGAGTTCGCGACCTGGATGAAGGACAGCGACGCCGCCCTCGGCGAGGTCATGAAAGCCGTGGGCCTCGCCAAGTAACGAAGGCCCGGGCGACCGGATGCGTTTCAACGATGCGATCTTCGGCGCGGCGCTGGTCATCTTCGCCGTCGCCGAGATCGCCTTCACGCGCACGTTCCCCTCTCTGCACGGCCAGGCGTACGGCCCGGACCTGTTTCCCGTCCTGATCGGCCTCGGCCTGGCGGCGTGCGGCGTCAGCCTGATCGTGCGCGGCGTGGTGGCGCGCCGCGCCGAAGCGTGGGTCGTGCTCGGCGACTGGGCGCGCGATCGGCGCGCGGTGGTCGATGTGACACTGGTGCTGCTGTCGCTGGTGGTGTACATCGCGGTGTCGGATTGGGTCGGTTTCATTCCGCTGTCGGTCGCGATCCTGACGCTGTTGCTCTACC
>JBFJWO010000483.1:0-3967 GCA_041623575.1 Gammaproteobacteria bacterium | reverse complement strand
CGCCTCGCGCGAGCAGCGGTGCGAGCAGTTGCTCGTCGAACACGTCGAGGTCGCGGGCGCCGCCGAGTTCCGCGGCGAGCCAGCGTAGCTCGTCTCGCAAGGCCGCCGTTTGTGCGGGGGGCAGCACGCTCGCGAAAGTCGCGAACGCCGAGCGCAGGCGCCGTACGCCGACACGCATCTGGTGGACCCCCTCCGGGTCGATGCCGAGCACCGCCGGGGCGGCATTCACACTGATCTGCTCCAGGCAGGCGCGGACGATGCCGGCCAGCGCCTGCTCCAGCGTGGCGCCCCGCTCGAGCGCGATCGGTGGCGCGCGCTGCGGTTGGGGTCGGGTGCCGTTCAGCAGCGCGTAGCCGCGCCCGGCCTTGCTGAGCGTGGACGGGCGCAGTTCGACGCTGTCCAGCAGATCGAGCGCGAGGTCGAACAAGGGCGCCGGCTCACCGTCGCGCAGTTCGAGTTCCAGCTCGCACAGCGGCTCGCTGCGCGCGGCCGTGCGCACCTCGCCCAGGTCGAGATCGCAGGTCCACTCCGCCCCGGCGTGGCGCAGCAGCCGGCGCGTGCGCCGGAACTCGGTTTCGAACACCGGTTGCAGCGGCTTGTCGCCCAGCAGTCCGTGCAGGCGCTCGCGCAGGGCCGGGTCGGTCACCAGTTCCAGGTCCGGCGTCTCGCCGCGGGTCCGCGCTTCGTACTCGCCACGCCGGTGTAACGCCCCCTCGTTCGACCCGCGCGTCTTGAGGGTCTGTATGCGCGTGCGCCCCCCGCCGCGCAGGCGCAGCCCCATGCCGGCGTTGGCCAGGTCGTGCTGCGCCGTGTCGTAGTACACCGAGCGCAGGGTCTGCGTGCTCGGTCGCCGGGCGGCCAGTTCGCGCAGCCGCGGATGACGGCGCAGGCGTTCGACGGCGTTGGCCGGCACCGCGAGCTTCAGTTCCACTTCCTGCGGCTCGGTCACGCCCGCATCGGTCACGGGCTGCCCGGTGTGCGGCGGCGAGTCGTTCATCGCGGGCTACTCCGGCAGGTCGCGGGGCAGGGTGAACTCGACCAGCGTCCCGGGCCCGAGATCGCGCCAGCGCGTGGCCGCCGTCTCGATCACTGCCAGCGCGCCGGTCGGGTACTTGAGCGCCAGCGCGGCGCGCATTACCCGCTCGCCGCCGTGCACGAGCTGGTTGGCCAGGGCGGCGATTCCCGGGTTGTGCCCGATCAGCAACACCGGGTCGGCTTCGTCGGGCAGCGCCCGCAGCAGTTCCATCATCCGCTCGGGTTCGGCGAGATACAGGCCGGGCTCGAAGCGTACCGGTGGCGGTGGATCGAGGCCGGGCGCGACCCGCTCCAGGGTCTCGCGGGCGCGCTGTGCCGTGGAGCACAGCACGAGCGTCGGCGTTGCGGCCGTGCGGGCGAAGTGCCTGCTCAGGCGCGCGGCGGCGTCGCGCCCGCGCGCGTTCAGCGGACGATCGTGATCGGGCAGTTGCGGGTCGCCCCAGCTCGACTTGGCGTGACGCAGCAACATCAATGTCTTCATGGGCGCTCGTCCTCCCGGTCTTGTTCCCTAGCCGGTGGTTGACGCGCGTTCCGCTCGCGCGTGGCGCAGTGTCTCCGCCCGCGGCCCCGCCGGCGTCACGCCGCCGTCATTATATCGGCGCACCCTGGTCGCGCAATCGAGGCGGGCGAGGAGCGCGCCTCCGGGGAATCTCTCGTATACTGGCGCGGTCGTCTTTGCCGCGCAGCACCGTCGCGCTCCCTGCGGACCGACCCACCGGCCGCGCGGCGCGCCCGCCGAGAAGATCCCGCGCTGCCGGCGAAACGGGCCGAACACCGACCGCGTGCCCCGCACCCGGCCGCCACCGAGGAGCAGTCAGATGACCGTTGCCGAGACCGCACCGGGCCGGAACGTCCTGTCCCGCAATACACTGTGCGCCGCACTGGCGCTGGCTTTCGCCGCGAGCCCCTCTGCCGCCCCTGCCGTGACCGTGGCGTTCGACATGGTGGGCAGCGCCTCGCAGAACCTGATCAGTCACCAGAACGCTTTCGCCGGTGCGTTTTCCAGTGCCGGGGACGGTTTCGAGAAATATCGTCGCGGCGTGTCCGCGAGCATCCCGTTCTCCGTGCTCGACGACTCGCTGTCGATCTTCCCCGCCGACTCGCTCGGTATCGTCGACGAGACCAACAGTGACGAGTTCTTCGGCGTCACCGACACCCAGAATGCCGACAACGACGGGCCGGTCAGCGCCAGCTGGACGTTCGACATCGGCGGTGCGACCGATCTCGGGCTGGCGCTCGATGCCGGCGCCATGGGCGACTTCGAGGCCAGCGACTCGTTCTCGTGGGCGGTCAGTATCGACGGCGGCCCGCAGGCCGAGGTCCTGGCGGCCGTGGCCGACGAGGCGGGCAGCCAGACCTACACGTTGGCGGGGGGCGCGAGCTTCACGCTGAGCGACCCGCTGGCCATCGGCGGCGTGCCGCTCTCCAACGTGCTGCAGACGTTCGCCGCGCCCATCGCCGGCACCGGCAACACGCTGGTGCTCACGTTCACGGCGCAGACCGACGGCGGCGCCGAGGCGCTGGCTTTTCAGAACCTGCGCATCACCAGCGGTGAGGGGCCGGAGCCGGAGCCCGAGCCGCTGGCGCTCAGCGTTCCCGAGATCCAGGGCGCCGGGCACTTCTCGCCCTATGCCGGCGAACGGGTGCGTACCCAGGGCGTCGTGACGGCGATCGCGTTCAACGGCTTCTACCTGCAGGACCTGCCAGGCGACGGCAACGACGACACCTCCGACGGGATCTTCGTGTTCGGCGGCGGGTCCGGCGTCGCGGTCGGCGACCTGGTATCGGTCGAGGCGCGCGTGAGCGAGTTCGTCCCCGGCGGTGCCGCCACCGGTAACCTGTCGATCACGCAGCTCGGCTCGGCCGAGGTCACCGTCACCGGTGCGCTCGACCCGGCGTCGCTGCAGGCCGTGGTCATCGGGGCGAGCGGGCGGGTGCCGCCCAACGCAACCGTGATCAGCGACGACGAGACCGATCCGCCGATCAATCTGCAGAACGCCGCCGAGGCGGCGGCCAACCCGTTCGACCCGGCCGCGGACGGGCTCGATTTCTACGAGAGCCTCGAGGGCATGCTGGTGCGGATCGAGGCGCCGGTAGCGGTCTCGGCGACGCGCACGTTCAGCCCCTTCAGCAGCGAGTTCTTCGTGCTGGCCAACGACGGCGGGGACGTCGCGCCGCGCGATGCACGCAACCGCCGCGGCGGGATCGACCTGCAGCCCGATCGCGACAACCGCGGGGACCAGAACCCCGAGCGCGTACAGGTGCAGCTCGACGGCACGCTGTACCCGGGGGCGGTGCCGGCGGTGACGGTCGGCGATCGCCTCGGCGACGTGACCGGCGTCGTCGGCTACAGCTTCGGCAACTTCGAGGTCAACGCCACGCAGGTGTTCGACGTCCACCCGGGTGGCCTGGCGCGCGAGCGCACGCGGTTCCGCGCCCTGCCGTTCACGGCCCGCGTGGCCTCCTACAACGTGCTCAACCTGAGCCCGGACGCGAGTGACGCCAACCAGCGCACCACCGTTGCCGGGCACATTGCGCACAACCTGCGCGCACCGGACGTGGTCGCTTTGCAGGAGATCCAGGACAACAGCGGTGAGACGGACGACGGCGTCACCGACGCCGACGAGACCCTGCGCGCGCTCGCCGATGCCATCGTCGCGGCCGGCGGGCCGGCCTACGCGTTCGTCGACGTGGCCCCGGCCGACGGCAGTTCCGGCGGCGTGCCCGGCGGCAACATCAGGAACGCCTTCCTCTACGACCCGGCACGCGTGCGCCTGCAAGGTTTCCAATCGTTGACGCCGGCGGCGCTGGCCGGCTACGGCGTCAGCAACCCGGATGCGTTCGTCGGCACGCGCGACCCGTTGCTCGCCACGTTCAGCCGGCGCGGGCGCAGCTTCACGGTGATCAACAACCACCTCTCGTCGCGTTTCGG
>JBFJWO010000482.1:0-3977 GCA_041623575.1 Gammaproteobacteria bacterium | reverse complement strand
GGGAAGATAGCGAGTCCGGGCCGGTGCGCGCAACGCCGCGCGCCGGTGCCGCGCTCAGAGTGTGTGAAGAGTTCGAGCGCCGTGGCGAGCGTGCCGGCCGGCGAGCGATGACCACGGCGTGTGGCGCGAAACCGAGAAAGCGCAGGTCAGCCAGGTGACCGCAGGTTTCGCGACACGCAACGCTGTCGCAGCCGTCGGACGGCGGGCGCAGCAGGCGGGAGAAGGACTTGCAGGCTATCAGCCGGTCGCCGCCATCGAGCGGTCCGTGCTGCCCCGCAGCCTCCGCCACCAGGGGTGAGTGGCGAGGATCCCCGGCAGGCTGCGACGGGCGATGCCGCGCAGGTGGTAGTCGCTGCCCGTGCTGATGGCGTCGGCGACGCGCAAGCCGCTGGCGACGGCGGGCCCGATGCCCTCGCCCATGTCCACGGTCGCGAGTCCCGCCGAGTCGCCGCACAGGAACGCGCCCTCGTGCAGCACCACGTCGACGCCGCCACGCACGTAGTAGCTGTAGCCGGCGGCGTCGAACTCCCGCGACGAGAGCATCCCCTCGCGCTCCAGCTGCTCGCCCAGGTGACGCCAGTGACGCCTGATGTCGTCGCCCCTGGACTTGAGCGTTGCCGCCATGCCGCCTACACCGATGTTGAGCCAGCCGTCCTGCTTGGGCACGTACCAGGCGTAACCGGGCAGGCCGTTGCCGAAGAACCAGAGGTGACAGCGGTCGTCACGCCAGTTGCACTCGAACTCGTGCTCGTAGGTGACGACCTGGCGCTCCGAGGCGCGCGGGTTGAGTTCGCGGAAAAGGCCGCGGTAGACCGGGCAGCGGGTGCCGCCGGCGCCGACCAGCCACCTGCACCGGAACGCGTCGTCGATGACGTAGCGCCCGTCCTCGCGGCGGATCTCGCGCACGCGGTGCCGGATCAGCGGCGCGCGGCTGCGCTCGAGCAGCCAGGCGTCGAACTCGTAGCGGCGCACCGAGTGCTGCCGGCAGCGCAGACCCACCCCGCCGCCGAAGGCGTGGAATTCCAGCCGATCGAAGGTCAGCAGCCGGTGCGGGTACTCGCCGGCCTCGATCTCCAGGTCGGCCAGCACCTCGGGGGTCACCCAGCCGGCACACAGCTTCAGACGCGGAAATTCGGCCAGATCCAGCACGAGCACGTCGACACCGCGCCGCGCCAGGCGCCACGCGCAGGCGGCACCGGCTGGCCCCCCGCCGACCACGATGACGTCGGCGTCGCGCACCGCTCAGGCGCCGCGCGGGCCGGCGGGGCCGCGGCCGTTCACGCGGACGTTTCCCGGTACAGGTGCTCGCGTGTCATCGGCACGTCGTTGTCGTCCTCGTGGGCGAACACGACCTGGAACAGCTGCAGGGTGCCCACGGCGAAGGCCGCCACCGAGCCCGACAGGTAGAGCCGCCAGGCGCGCACGAAGGCCTCGTCGTACATGCCCTGCACCTGGTCGGCGACACGCTCGAAGCGACCCAGCCACTCCCGGCAGGTGCGCGCGTAGTGCAGGCGCAGGTTCTCCACGTCCAGCACCGAGAAGCCGTGCGGCTCGAAGATCTGCATCATCTCCGAGAGCGCCGGCGGACGGCTGCCCGGGAAAATGCGTCGCTCGATCCAGGCGTTGTTGATGTCCGGGTAGTTGCGGCCGATCGAGTGCAGCAGGCCGCGCCCACCGGACCGCAGCGAACGCCTCATGACCTCGCCCAGCGCGGCATAGTTCTCCACCCCGACGTGCTCGAGCATGCCCACCGAGACGAAGGCGTCGTAGCTGCCGTCGATGTTCCGGTAGTCGTCCTCGACGAACTCGACCCGTCCCGCCAGGCCCTCGCGTCGCGCGCGGTCGCGGGCGAAGGCGACCTGCTCGCGCGAGATGTTGAAGGCGCGCACACGCACGTCGTAGTGACGCGCCATGTGCATCGCCAGCGCGCCCCAACCGCAGCCGGCCTCGACGACCGTCTGCCCCGGCTCCAGCTGCAGCTTGCGACAGACGTGGTCGAGCTTCGCCGTCTGCGCCGCGTCCAGCGTCAGGCCGGGCGTGGGGTAGTAGGCGCAGGTATAGACGAGGCGATCGTCCAGCCACAGGCGGTAGAAGTCGTTGCCCAGGTCGTAGTGGCTGTGGATGTTGCTGCGCGCGTCGTCCAGGGTGTTGGGCCGCGGCCGGTTGATCCAGGAGTTGAGGTCCCGGTACCAGGAGCCGGGCGGATTCGCGCGGTTCTTGCTCGCGTACAGGGCCTGCAGGAACTCCACCAGCGAGCCGTCCACCTCGACGCGGCGCGCCGTGTAGTACTCGCCGAACAGGCGCTCCGGGTTGACGATGAGGCCGATCAGCGCGCGTCGGTCGTTGATGCGCACGGTGGCCACCGGCTGGCTGTCCGAGGCCCAGGCGACCTGTCCGTCCCACAGCGCCACCGAGAACGGCGGCTGGCCCGCGAGCCGCATCACCTTGCCGAGCAGCCAGTGATCGATGGCGGCGACCGCGTCGCGTGCACCGCGCGGCCGGCGCGCGCTGGCGCTCTCGAAGTCCTGCACCGTCGCCGAACGGGACTTGTGCTCGTCCATGCGTATCCCCCTCCGTTGCCCTCGGGTCGGGGAACCGCGTCAAGCCGTTCCCCGCTCGCACGCCGAAATACTAGACCAGCCGCGCTCGCGCCTTCCAGACCCGGAGACGGTGATACCGGTTACCGTGTCGCGCTTGATTGACGGGGATCCAGAGAAGCTCTGCAGAAGTGCTGAACTTGGCCTGGCGGCACGGGGATGTGCCGCCGTTCGCGATCACGGATTGCGACCGGGAATGCGGGGAAGGCGCAGACCGCGCTTGCGCCTTTCGAGTCCCAGGATGTCCATGGACGGACTTCCCCGGAGTCTCGCTAGAGGCGACGCGGCAGCGACCTGGAGAGCGCAGCGAAGACGAGCATCGCGCCGCCGCCGGCGAAGAATACGGCCGGCAGCCTGAACAGTTCCAGCAACACGCTGAACACCCCCGGGGGCAGCAGTTCGCCGATGTCGCGGTAGGTGCTGAACACGCTGGTCATCTCGGCCCGCTCGTGGCGGCGCACGCTGCGCAGGAAGGGGATGTTGCCGACCGCGTCCAGCGCCGCCGCGCACAGCGCCGCGGTCACCGGCAGCCCCACGCCCAGCCACGGCCGGCCGCTGCACAGGCCCACCGCCGCGCTGCACGCGCCGCCCACCGCGAACGCCGTGACGATGACTCGGCGAACACCCGTGCGACGACTCAACCACACCACGACCGGCGCCAGGAACAGCACACCGTTGCCCGCCGACACCACCAGCCCCGCGGTCACCTCGTCGAGCCCGTTGCTGACCACGAAGATGGGGCCGTAGACGAAGAACATGCCCCACCAGGCGCTGCGCCCCACCGCGACGCTCCACGCCAGCCGCAGCCTGGGCTGGCGCCAGAAGCGCCCGATGTTGGCCAGCGGCTGGCGCGGCGGCCGGCTCGCCGGGATCACCAGTTCGGGCTCGGTGACGCGCAGGAACCAGAAGAAGGCGAGCAGCGCCAGCGCCTGCAGCGGGATCACCGTGGCGAGCAGCGAGCGCACCGTGGCGTCGCCGGTGAACAGCAGGGCGAACACCGGTGCGCCGGGTGCGCGCGGCGCGTTGAGCCATTCCGGGGAACGGACGTGCACGGCGACCCCCGTCGCGCGACGCGCGAAAGCGCACTGGTTGAATCAGGCGCGCGCCCCGGGGCAAGCGCGGCCGCGGCGAGGCTCGCTCAGGCCGACCCGCGCCGCCAGGCGTGGAAGCGCGCCAGCCACTGGAGCAGGCGCTCCGGCGCGTGCGCGCGTTTCCAGACGCCGGCCGCGTACTTGTTGGCCTCCGCGAGCGTCGGGTAGATGTGGATGGTGCCGAGGATCCTGTTCAGGCCGATGCCGTGCTTCATCGCCATCACGTACTCGGCGATCAGGTCACCGGCGTGCTCGCCGACGATGGTCACACCGAGGATGCGGTCCTGGC
>JBFJWO010000481.1:0-3979 GCA_041623575.1 Gammaproteobacteria bacterium | reverse complement strand
CCTGGCTTGCCGCGCGGGACCGCCTCTGGACACCTCCATGGATCTGCAGTATCGCAAGCCCCTGCTAGTGGTCTTCGTTTTCGGCCTGAGCATCGGGGTGCTGATGTTTCTCTGAGCCGGGGCGACGACGGCGCCGTAGCCGCGGGATCGCGGACCCGCGGTTGCAGGCGGCGGCCGCGGCGCCCGGCGCTCGACCCATCGGTGTGCACCGCTCGTACGGCCGCGCGCGCGATTCGGGTCTCGGTTCAGATATTGGACAAAGCCGATAATATTGGTTATAACCGATGACTCGTCCCCGGCAGCATCCGGCGTTTCACGACGACATCCGGCGTATCCTGGGCGATCACCGGGGCGAGCTGCGCGAACCGCCCAGCCGCGCCGAGGACTACGCCATCCAGCAGTTGCTGCTGCGCGTGGCCGGGACCCGGGAGCAACCGCCCGCCGACCTCGGTGGCCGGTTCGCCGGGCAGGCGTACGTGCCGGGCGGCGCGCCGTTGGTCGTCCGTTACGTGGACTGGGGCGGATACCTGGGCCAGTGGGTGCCGCCCGACTGGATACCGCGCTGCCGGATCTGGATCGCCGAACGCGCCGGGGAGCAATGGGTGCTGGGACTGAGCAACGTGGAGAGCGTCTCGCAGTACGCGTTCCCGGAGGTGAACACCCTGGTGGCACGGCGCCTGCGGGAACTGCTCGGCGAGGGCACGTACGTGGAGCTGAAGGCGGGCCGATGAGCAGGTCGGAAGAATCGAAAGACGGCGGCAGGGTAAGGGCGCTGGCGTTCGCCGACGCGGGCGAGGCCTACCGGGCGTTGAGCGGGGAAGCGCTGCCCGAAGAGCGTCTCGCCGAACTCCTGTGGTACGAGCGGTTGCGGCGTCGCCTGGTCGGGATCCGCAAGGCCGCCGAGCGCACCCAGAACGCGGTGGCGAACGCGATCGGGGTGACGCAGAGCGAGGTGTCGCGGCTGGAGAACACGCTCGGTCCGGGCACTCAACTCGGCACCGTGCGCGCCTACCTCGAGGCTTGCGATTCCTCGCCCGACGCCCTGTTCGCGCCCGAACCGGCGGGCGGGCAGGGCGGTGAACCGGCACCCGGCGGGGCCGAAGGCGGGATCGGCGAGGCGCCGGCGGCCGGGGCCGGGGACGCGCCCGGCGAGCCCCTGGTGCGGATCGAGGACCGGGAGTTCCGCGGCGCCGAGGCGGTCGGCGTGCTCGAGTGCATCGGCGCGCTCAACAACCTGCTGATCGCGCGCGGCGTGGCCGCCGAGGAGCGCAAGGAGCAGATCCTCGGCTTCCTCGAGCACCTGCGACGCGAACCGGCGCACGCCGCGGTGGCGCTGGAGATCCCGGTGCTGCAGCGCCCGCGGCCGCGGGCAATGAGTTACGCGGCTTTCCTGAGCCAGGTCGCCGGCCCGCTCGAACTCTCCGATTTCTGAGCATGCGCCACTCGCTGCTGTCGCTGGCGCTGGTCGCGCTCTGGGGTGCGGTGGTCTGGTGGGGCTCGCAGTGGCTCGCCCCGCGCTACCCGCAATCCGGCCCGGCCCTCGGTTTCGCCGGCACCCTGTGCCTGTTCTGGCCCATCGCTTCGGTGTTCGTCTGGGACATCATCGCCAGTCGCTCGGGCAAGCCCCAGTCCCACGGCCTTTACCGGGGCGAGGGTTACGACCCGTTCAGCTGGTTCAAGCTCGGCATCAGCTTCGTCGGCATCACCCTGATCGGGCTCGGCTTCGGGGTCGCTTCGGCGGCCGGGTGATTGCGGCACGCGCGGGTCGGAAATCCTCGACAATCGCCGGTGCGACCGATCGCGGCTCCTCGCCACGGTAGACCCGCGAGGACGAGGCCGTCGGCGGTGAACTGCAGGTTGCGCCCGTTATCGCAAAAACGGCTGCGCGCGGCTTCGCTCGCGCCGGCGGGCCGCACTCGAACGCCGCAACCGACCGTCGCGACCGCGGGGCGTATACTGCGCCGGGGCTGTTTTCACCGGAGCCGAGCGCATGGAACCGCCCACCGCGCCCCGCCGTGTCGTCCTCGATCGGTCGCACCTCGACGTCATGCGCGCGCACGTTGCCGCGTGTGCGCCCGAGGAAGCCTGCGGTTTGCTGGCCGGGCGTGACGGGCGCTGCGTCGACGTCCTGCCGCTCACCAACGTGCTGCACAGCCCGACGCGCTACCGGGTGGCGCCCGAGGAGCTGTTCGAGGCGTTCATGGCCCTCGAGCGCAACGGACGGGAGCTGCTGGGGATCTTTCACTCGCACCCGGCCGGCGTCGCCTACCCTTCGGCGACCGACGTGGCCGAGGCGTACTACCCGAGCTGCGCCTACTTCATCTGGGCGTTGCGGGACGGCGAGTGGGCCTGCCGCGCGTTTCGCATCGTGGCCGGCGAGATAGCGGAGATCAGCGTCGGCGTCGAATGACGGGCTGGCAGCGGCCGGTGCCCGCTTCGCCGGCGCAGGTCACCTATACTCCGCAGCAGGCCGGTGGCGAGGGGTAGCGGGACATGGGAGACACAGCGCGAGATACGCAGGTGCGTGCTCGCCCGGGCGTCGAGTCACCGCGCGTGTGTGATCCGGCGTGGCGTTGCCTGCCGATCACGCGGTTCGTCACGCTCGCCGCCGCGGCGCTGCTCTTGCTCGCCCTCGCCGTCTCCGCTCCCGCCCAGGAGGCCGAGCAGGTAGCCGGCGAGCAGCTGCGCGACCTCAACCGGCTGTCGAGCGACCTCGTCGCGCGGGCCCGCTCCGGGTCGGCGCCCGCGACGCCTTTCAGGATCGACGCGACCGTCTATCGCGAGGCCTTGCGCCAGGTCATGTTGCTGCAGCCCCCGCCGACGGTGGCGCCGCAGGCGCTGCTGATCGACATGGTGCGCATGGCGGCGCTGTTGAACGCCGCGGCCGAGTGCAAGACCGGGCGCTACATCACGTGCCCGGCGGACCTGATGACGAGTCTCGAATCGCAACAGGGGCGGCTCGACGCGGCCTTCGCCACGCTCGCCGCCGGCGCCCCATGAGCGGCGGACTGGCCGGCGAGTTCGGCCGGGCGATGTGGGCGATCCTGGCCGAGTCCGCGGCCTGGGTGCTGCTGAGCCTCGCGGCCGGCGGACTGGTGCACGAGTTCCTGCCCGGCAGCCGGCTGCGGCGCCTGCTACGCGGTGGCGGCTTGCGGGCAACCGCCGGGGCGGTGCTCGTCGGCGGCACGTTGCCGGTTTGCTCGTGCGGGGTGATTCCACTGGCGGTGAGTTTCTACCGCGCCGGTGTGCCGCTGGCGCCGGTGATGGCGTTCACGGCGGCGACGCCGATCATCAACCCCGCGGCCGTGATCCTGAGCTTCGCGCTGCTCGGGCCGCAGATCACGTTCGCCTACGTGGTGCTCGGCTTGGCGCTGCCGTTCGTGCTGGGCGGGCTGGCCGCGCGCTTCGGCGACGACGCGAGGGCGCTCGGCGCCGAGCCGTCTGCGCCCGGCGACGGCTGCTGCGCGGACGCGTGCGCCCCGCCGCGTGTCAACGGCTTCGCGCTGCGCTGCCTCGCCGGGCTGCGCTGGGGTTTTTTCGAGCTCGGCCCGACGATCGGCTTCTACCTGGCCATCGGCCTGCTGCTCGCGGGCACGGTCACGGTGTTGCTGCCGGAGACGCTCACCGGGTGGCTGCTCGGTGGCGGCTCGGTGCTCGGCCTGCTCGGCGCGGCGTTGCTCGGCGCCAGCATCTACGTCTGTGCCGTGGCGCATATCCCGGTGGTGGCGGCGCTGCTCGCCGCCGGCGCCGGGCCCGGTGCGGCGATCGTGTTCCTCGTCACCGGCACGGCCACCAACCTGCCGGAGTTGTTCACGCTCTACAAGACCATCGGGCGGCGCACCATCGCCGTGTACGTCACCACCCTGGTCATCGCCTCGGTGCTGGCAGGGCTGGTCGTCAACTGGTGGTTGTTGCCCGGGTACCAGCCGACCTTCGACCCCCTCGCGAGCCTCGACCTGATCGCGCGCGCCGATCGCTG
>JBFJWO010000480.1:0-4004 GCA_041623575.1 Gammaproteobacteria bacterium | reverse complement strand
GCCGACCGCGCGGCGGGTGTCCGACATCTTCAACAAGACCGAAGCCTTCGACGCCTGTCTCGAGATAGCGCCGCTGCTGCTCGCCTCCCAGCACCTGCTGGGCGAGTTCAAGCTGCACGGCGCCAACCTGCGCGAGCCCCTTGCGGGCGGCGGACACCAGAACCTGCACGCGGACGTGCCGAAGAAGTTCGACGACGACTGGTGGGTCAGCAACGCCATTGTCGCCTTCGATGACATCACGCCCACCAACGGCCCGCCGCGCGTGGTGCCCGGCTCGCACCGCTGGCAACCGGTCAACGTCGCCTACGTCAACATCCACGACTGGCAGCCGGCACCGCTCAGCGCCGAGGAGCAGGCGCGCGTTCCGCAGGACCTCGGCGCACCCTATCCGGGCGAGGTGCGGGTGACCTGCGCGCGCGGATCGGTGATCGTCATCAACTCCTCGTTGTGGCACGCCGGCACGCGCAACGTCGACGGCGCCCGGCGCCGGGTCCTGCACCTGACCTACACGCGCCGGGACCTGCCGCAACAACTCGTCCAGCGCCAGCACCTGACGCCGGCGCTCTACGAGCGCATGAGCCCTGCCCACCGGTTCCTGCTCGACATCGAACCGCTGCCCGAAGGCGGCGGCGCGCTGCAATCGGCCGGGCGCGGCTCGGGCAGCGACTGGTGGAACCCGGACACGTCCGCGCCGCAGTGACGGCGGGGCGGTGTCTTTTACCGGCGGCGCGCCGTAGAATCGCGAACGTGCCTGGTCAGGAGGACTGGAGCCCATGGAAACCACCGCACTGACCGCCGCATTCCTGACCCAGCCGTGGGTCGTGAAAGTCGCGGCGATGCTCGTCGTCTACCTGTTCCTGCCGCTGAGCGCGCTCACCTACTACTGCTTCCGCCGCCACCGCGGCGAGCGTCGCGTCGCGCACATCCTGTCGACCCTGCAGATCGACGAGAACTACCGCCGCATCTACAGCGCGCGCAACTCCGGGCGGTTCCTCGCGATGTCGGTCGGCTACTGCTCGCTCGTCTCGCTCGGCTGCCTGAGCGTGCTGTTCCTGGCCGTGGAGCTGGGCCTGAAGGAGATGACCTTCGTCGAGTTCGGGACCGGCCAGGACGCGGTCAGCTTCCCCGCCGACAACTCGTTCGTGATCCTCGGCATGGCGTTTCTCGGCGCCTACCTGTGGGGCATGCAGTACGTGGTGCGTCGCTACCTGCTCGACGACCTGACCCCCGGCGTCTACTTCACCCTCAGCATGCGCATGCTCATGGCCGGCGCGGTGGCGGTGGTGATCTACAACGGCTACGAGGCGTTGTCGGGCAGCGGCGAGCCTTCCGGCGGGATCGGCAGCGCCGTGTGGCCGGCGCTGGCGTTCCTGCTCGGCATGTTCCCGCAGCGGGGCATAAGCTGGCTGAGCGATCGCCTCACCTTCTTCTCGCCCGAGGGCAACCCGGCGGTGCGCCGCGCGCCCGTCGACATGATCGAGGGCGTGTCCGCCTACGACCGGCTGCGCCTGGAAGAGTGCGGTATCGACGACTGCTACGATCTCGCGATGGCCGATTTCGTGCCGCTGGCGCTGAGCACGCCGTACAGCGCCCGCGCGCTGGTCGACTGGATCCTGCAGGCGAAATTGTGCATCTACGCACCCGGCTCGCTGCACGACCTGCGCATGGCGGGGTTCCGTACCATCGTCGACCTCGAGCGCCTCGACGACGAGCAGATGCGGACCCTGGCCCAGGAGACGTCGGTCACCTACTCGGTGCTGGAGCAGGCCCGGCGCTCGCTGCACGACAATGCCGAGGTGTCACGCCTGCGCAAGATCAGCTACCTGCTCGGCACCTTCACGCCGATCGACGAATCCACGATGCGCGCGGCCCAGGCCTCGGAGCTCACCCAGCCACAACCGCTGGCGCGCAAGAGCCGGAGCACGCGCGGGCGCTGAGACCCTGTGCCCGGACGCGGCACGAGGCGGTTTGAATCCTGAGCGCCACGTTTCGATAATGCGCGCACGGGCGGAGCGCGCTCGCGCCTCGGGCGAGACAGCCACGACATGCGTACCCAGATAGCGATCATCGGTTCGGGACCCGCCGGGCTGCTGCTCGGGCAGTTGCTCACCAGGGCCGGCATCGACAACGTCATCCTCGATCGCGTGAGCAAGGACTATATCCTCGGTCGCGTGCGTGCCGGCGTGCTGGAGGAAGGCACCGTCGGGTTGCTGGAGCGCGCCGGAGCGGCCGCGCGCGCGCACCGGGAAGGTTTGCGCCACGACGGCATCGACCTGACGTTCGACGGGCGTCGCCACCGTATCGACTTGCGCGACCTCACCGCCGGCAAGCGGGTGACGGTGTACGGCCAGACCGAGCTGACGCGCGACCTGATGGATGCGCGCGAGGCGAGCGGCGCGCTCTCCGTCTACGAGGCCGCCCGCGTCGAGCCGCTCGACTTCGACAGCGACCGCCCGTGCGTCGTCTACGAAAAAGACGGCGCGAGGCAGCGCATCGATTGCGATTTCATCGCCGGCTGCGACGGGTTTCACGGTATCAGCCGCAAGTCGATACCCGAAGGCGCGATCAGGACCTTCGAGAAGGTCTACCCGTTCGGCTGGCTCGGCCTGCTGGCCGAGGTGCCGCCGGTCAACGAGGAGCTGATCTACGCCAATCACCCGCGCGGGTTCGCTTTGTGCTCGATGCGCTCGCCGACGCGCAGCCGCTACTACATCCAGTGCCGGCTCGAGGAACGCGTCGAGAACTGGCCCGACCAGCGGTTCTGGGACGAGATCCGCGCCCGGCTGCCGGCGCCGGTCGCCGAGCGCATGGTCACCGGGCCGTCGTTCGAGAAATCGATCGCGCCGCTGCGCTCGTTCGTCGCCGAGCCGATGCAGTGCGGGCGCCTCTACCTGTGCGGCGACGCGGCGCACATCGTGCCTCCGACCGGCGCCAAGGGGCTCAATCTCGCGGCCAGCGACGTGCACTACCTGTTTGCCGGCCTCGCGGCGTTCTACGCCGATAACACGGCTGGCGGGCTGGAGGCGTACTCCGAGCGGGCGCTGGCCCGGGTATGGAAAGCGGTACGCTTCTCGTGGTGGATGACCACCATGCTGCACCGGTTTCCCGGGACCAGCGACTTCGACCAGAAGATCCAGGAAACCGAACTCGACTACCTGGTGAGCTCGCGGGCGGCTTCGGCGTCGCTGGCCGAGAACTATGTCGGCCTGCCGTACTGAAGGCTGCCGCGCGGCGCGGCAGGCCCGCTGGCGCTTTCGTCGGCTGGACTGAGGATTTTCCCTACGCTAGTATCCCGCTCGCCATGGGGGCCCGCATCCTGATCGCCGACGATGACCGTGATTTCGGCGAGAGCGTCGCCGCGCTGCTCGGCGAACGCGGGCACCGCGTCGATCTCGTCGGCGACGGGCGCAAGGCCGTCGAGCGTTTTCGTGCCGGCCGCTACGATCTGACCCTGCTGGACGTCCGCATGCCGGGCCTGTCCGGGGTGGACGTGCTGCAGGCGATCCTGGGCCTCGACCCGTCGGCGCGAGTCGCGATGATGACCGCCTTCGAGGTGCCGGAAGTGCTGGTGCGCGCCCGCAAGGCGGGCGCGTGGGCGGTGTTCGCCAAGCCCCTGCCGCTGGCGCTGCTCTACCAGATCACCGAGCAGCTCGACGTCCCCGGCGTGGTGCTGGTCGTCGACGACGACGCCGATTTCGCCGCCAGTCTGGCAGCGGCGATCGAGGCGGACGGGCTGGCCGCGGTGACGGCGGGCGCCGGGCGCGAGGCGATCGACCTGATTTCGACCCGCCGCTTCGACGTGCTGGTCCTCGACCTGCATCTCGGCTCCATGCACGGCGTCGACGTCTACGGCGAACTCCTGCGCCTCGGGCTGAATCCGCCGACCCTGATCGTCAGCGCCCACGCGGACATGCACGTCGATCAGATCGCCCGCTTCCAGCGCCACGGGGTCGAAGGGATCTTCGTCAAGCCGATGCAGCTCGAGCCGTTCATGGGCAAGGTGC
>JBFJWO010000479.1:0-4065 GCA_041623575.1 Gammaproteobacteria bacterium | reverse complement strand
GGCGCCGCCGCCCGATTGCCCGCGCCGGGACGCGCTCGGCTACCGGATGCACGACCCGATCGTCGAGTACGGCAACCTCAAGATCGCGCTCACCGGCGGCGACGCGACGGCGGCACTGGACACCGCCGTGGTCGGTGGCCAGATCTATCGCGGCCGCTCGCTTCCCGCCCTGCAAGGCCGGCTGGTGTTCGCCGACTGGAGCGCCGATTTCCGCAAGCCGTCCGGGCAGGTCTTTCTCGCCGACCCGCCGCCGCGTCTCGGCGAGGCGTGGCGCCTGAGCAAGCTGGGCGACCTGCCGAGCCGGGCGCTCAGCGTAGCGCGCGACCTCGCCGGCGAGCTGTACGTGCTGAGCGGCGACGAGCCCGGGCCTTACGGCAGCTCCGGGCGCGTCTACCGGCTGGTACCGCGAGGGGGCCCGTGAAGATCGCCCGCATCGAGACCTTCAGCACCCGCGACGTCGGCTTCGTGCGTGTCACCGCCGACGACGGCGCCGAGGGCTGGGGCCAGGTCTCGCCCTACAACGCCGACATCACCGCGCAGATCGTGCATCGCCAGATCGCGCCCTGGGCGCTCGGCGCCGATGCGCTCGATATCGAACGACTCGTCGACACCATCCCCGAGCGCGAGCACAAGTTCCCCGGCTCCTACCTGTACCGCGCGCTGGCCGGCCTCGACACCGCGCTGTGGGACCTCAGGGGCAAGCTCGAAGGCAGGAGCGTGTGCGAGCTGCTGGGCGGCACGCCGCGGGCGTTGCGCGCTTACGCCTCGTCCATGCGCCGCGACCTCACCCCGCAGGAGGAGGCCGGGCGCTTTGCGCGCCTGCGCGAGCGCGACGGCTACGACGCCTTCAAGTTCCGCGTCGGCGCCGAGTGCGGGCACGACGTCGACGAATGGCCGGGGCGCAGCGAGGCGATCGTGCCCGCCGTACGCAGTGCGCTCGGCGACGACGTGGCGCTGCTGGTCGATGCCAACAGCGGCTTCTCGCCGCCGCGCGCGATCGAGGTCGGCAAGCTGCTGCAGGACCACGGGGTGGGTCATTTCGAGGAGCCCTGTCCCTACTGGGAGCTCGAGCAGACCAAGCAGGTGACCGACGCCCTGACGATCGACGTCACCGGCGGCGAGCAGGACTGCGAGCTGCCCACCTGGCGGCGGATGATCGCCATGCGCGCGGTCGACGTCGTGCAACCGGACGTGTGTTATCTCGGCGGGCTGACGAGGACCCTGCGGGTGGCGAACATGGCGGCCGAGGCTGGTCTTGCGTGCACGCCCCATAGCGCCAACCTGTCCATGGTCACCCTGTTCACCATGCACCTGCTCGGGGCGATCGCGAACGCCGGCAAGTACCTGGAGTTCTCCATCGAGGGCGCCGACTACTACCCCTGGCAGCAGGGCCTGTTTCGCGAATCGCCCTACGCAATTCGCGACGGCCGGGTGACCATCCCCGATGCGCCGGGCTGGGGCGTCGAGATCGACCCGCGCTGGCTCGCCCGTTCGGCGCACGCCCTCAGCGCGCTCGACTGAGGGGGCCGGCGTGGCGCACCTGGTGCTGCTCGGCGATTCAGTGTTCGACAACGCGGCCTATGTGCCGCACGAGCCGGCGGTGATCGAGCAGCTGCGATCGCGACTGGGTGCCGGGTGGACGGTGTCGTTGCGTGCGCTCGACGGCGACGTGACGGCCGACGTCGAACACCAGCTTCGCGACCTGCCCGCCGACGCCACGCACCTGGTGGTGAGTTGCGGTGGTAACGACGCGCTCGGCTACCTGCCCGTGCTGCGCGAGGCGGCCCGCTCGGTGGCCGGCGTACTGGAACGCTTCGCGGGCATCCGCGCCGCCTTCCGCGACCGTTACCGCCACATGCTGCACACGACCCGCGCCTGCGGCCTCCCGCTCGCGGTATGCACGGTCTACGACCGCGTGCCGGACCTCGAGCCGGCGGCGCACGCGGCGCTCGCGATGTTCAACGAGGTCATCTTCCGCGAAGCGCTCGCCACCGGCATCACCGTCATCGACCTGCGCCTGATCTGCGCGCAAAGGGAAGACTTTTCCGCGCTCTCACCCATCGAGCCCTCGCGGCGCGGCGGCGCCAGGATCGCCGACGCCATCGCCGATTTCGCGAGCGGCGCCGGCCCGCGTGTCGACGTGATCGTGGGCAGGCCGGCGCCGGGAACCGGGTAACTTCTCTTGCGCGCGACTTCGCTGGCCGCGTTCCTGGCCGCCGCGCGCGAAACCTTTGCGCGGGGCGACGGGCCGGGCGCGCGGCGCACGCTCGCCCTGCTGGACGACCTCGAGATCCCCGCGAGAACCCGGGTACCCACACCCGGCGAACCGCCCGGCGAGCTGATCGAGTTGCTCGCAACCGCGGCGGACACGCCCTGCCTCGCCGCGCTGCGCGAGGTCTCCCGCGACCTCGACTGGCGGCGCTCCCCGAGGTCGAACGGACCGGTCGCCGAACTCGTCGGCCCCGACGGCACGTTGACCCATCACGGGCTGCGTTGCGGTCTGTTCGTGCTGCCCCGCCGCCACCTGTACGCCGAGCACGTGCACGCCGCCGACGAGGTCTACGCCGTGCTGGCCGGCGCCGGCGAGTGGTCGCTCGGCAGCGCGGGGTTCGCGGCGAAGGCGCCCGGCGACCTGGTCGAAGTGCCGTCCATGACGCCGCACGCGCTGCGCACGGGCCCGCGGGCGCTGCTGATGCTGTGGTCGTGGACCGGGGACATCACCTTCGATCGGTATCGCTTCACCTCGTGAGCGCCGCGCGAGCAAGCCGCGTGCGGCCATCGCGGCCATGAGCGTCCCCTTCGGGCGCGCGGTGTTGCAACCGCCGACGATCGATCGAGGCGCGTTGCGCGCGTACCGGCTCGGGCGCCTGCGGGCGCAGATGCAAGCCGCGGACGTGCCGCTGTGCGTGCTGGTCAACCCGGTCAGCCTGCGCTACGCGCTCGACACCCGCGAGTACTCGCTGTTCCAGAGCCGCATCCCCACGCAATACGCTTTCGTCCCGGTGTGCGGCCCGGTCGTGCTGCACGGGGCCGCCGGCCGCGATTACGCGACGGTCGACGACTACCGCGCCCCACGACGCCTCAGCACTTTCGACGGCGGTCTGTCGCTCGCCGGGCAGGCCCGCGGCCTGGCGGGCGACGTCGCGGATTTCCTGCGCGAGACCGGGCTGGCCGGCACCCGCGCCCGGGTCGGCATCGAGATGCTGAACCCGAGCGTCACCCGCGCACTGCTGGCGTCGGGTCTGGAGCCGGTCGACGGCGAGGCGCTGGTGGAACGCGCGCGGTGCATCAAGTCGGACGCGGAGATCGAGTGCCAGCGCTACTCGATCGCGGTGGCCGAACTCGGCATGGCGCGCATGCGCGAGGCGCTCGCGCCGGGCATCCGCGAGAGCGAGCTGTGGTCCGTCCTGCAGCAGGTCAACGCGGCGCACGACGGCGACTGGTGCGACGGGCGCATGCTGGCCTCGGGGCCGCGCACCAACCCGTGGCTGCAGGAGGCGACGCCGCGGGTCATCGGCGCGGGCGAACTGGTGGCGTTCGACACCGACATGATCGGGCCGTTCGGCTACTGCGCCGACATTTCGCGCACCTGGCTGTGCGGCGAGCGCGAGCCGAGCGCCGTGCAACGCGACCGCTACCGGCGCGCCTGGCAGGAAGTGCAGCACAACCTCGCACTGCTGCGCCCGGGGCTGACCTTTCGCGAGTTCGCCGTGCGCGCCTTCGTCCAGCCGCCGGAGTTCCGCGAACGCCGTTACCCGTGCGCCGCGCACGGCGTCGGCATGTCCGACGAGTACCCCAAGATCCACCACCGCGCCGACTGGCCGCGTGACGGCTACGACGGCGTCATCGAGGCGGGCATGACCCTGTGCGTGGAGAGCTTCGTCGGCTCGGTGCGCGGCGGCGAGGGCGTCAAGCTCGAACAGAGGGCGCGGGTCGTCGGCGACGGCGTCGAGGTGCTGTCGGGCTACCCCAGCGAGGCGCCGCTTCTCGATTGAGCGGGGTTCAGGCGCGTCGCCCTTCGACCGCCTGCAGGGTCGTGTCGATGCGTGCGCGGGCACGCTCCAG